>NZ_CP027228.1:907915-1210554 GCF_002998925.1 Mogibacterium diversum
GGAAACTTAGGCTGCTGTACTATCTGATATCTGCTTTGACCTGCAGCGATTTCTCTTCGATCATAAATTTTAAGACTGACTTCTTTACCAAAATGAAGTGTGTCATCTGGATTATCTCGAACGATAGAAACACTCTTGCCGTTGATAAAGCCATTTAACTTAAGTGGTGTTCTAAGCGCTTCTATCTGTTCTAATATCTGCTGCATTTCACTATCAGTTAGCGGATAATCATTAAGCCTATCGATATCACGATTATTCTCAAAAAGGATGTTCGCCCAGTTATCTAGTAAGTCCTTTTCTGTATAGTTCTTAAGGACTTCTTTTTCCCAGCCTTTTTCAGATAGTATTTTTATTAAAGCTTCTTCAAAGTCAGCTTCTTTATTAAAAATCATAGAGTTTTCCTCCGTATTTTAAAGATTCATGGTTTTTGCTATACAAACATCTTCTCAAGGCATGCTTTTTTGAGATTTTTGAGCTTTTCAAGCTTACGCTGATGAAGGGTGATAAGGTTGTCGAGATTTCGAAAAAACATTCCAATTTTGGTTTGTTCTATTTTTTTATATGGATAATTTATTGGAGTGTTTTTACCACTCTGTATAGTGTATGTTCCAACTGTACCAATTCCAGCAGATTCATTTATAAAACTCTGAATACCATCAGAGTTAAATGAATAATAAAAAAAATCACCATCTAATTTATTTTCATTCTTAAACCAAATTATATTTCCATCTTTGAAATATACTGGCTCCTGGCTTTTTATCAGTAAGGAAACACCTATGGTTCCTACACCGGTAACAAGCAAATCGCCTATACTAACTTTTCCACATAAGGCACTGTATTCGTCATATTTTTCTTTTGAAATAAATAATGGTTCCGTAATTTTTTCATTTTTTTGTTTTGCAACAATATCTCTTGCTCTTAAAAATCTAACTCCAGAACCCATCCAATCAGACTGATGAATACGCTTGACAGATGTAACAGTCATTAACTCCCCCAACTTACGCTGTTCCCAAGCTTCAGTAAAACCTTTAAAACGAATCTCTGGTACATCAGCACCATCTTTCGGGAACATTTTTTCGAGCATTGCCTTTTTGACATTAACTAGCTTGTCATACTTACACTGATGAAGGGTGATAAGGTTGTCGAGGTTATCTAGATATTCTCCGATTAGCCGCTGTTCTTCGGTGGACGGAATGGAAACTATAGTTTTTCCAACCAACTCTTTATTTAGGTTATTGACCGTGCTCCCTGCGGCAAACATCCTATATTGATTAAGCATTTGCTCCGTTCCGAGCATATGGCATAGGAACTTCAAATCGAATTTCTTTTGAGTATCTCTTATAAGTAACCAGCCATCATGGATACAGCCATTAATCCCCATTATATAAGGTTTTCCAAAACTCATGGAGTTCGAGAGAATCAAATCATTAGGGTATACTTGTCTCGTTTTTGATAGGCCTTCCGGCTTAATTTTTTCTGCTGTTTTATTAATGTATCTCCCATTTGTAGGCGCATCTCCAATTTTTATCCAATTTAAGCCATTATGTGCATCTGTGATGTAATTTTCTATCGGTCTTGGTGAGCCACCACGCTCAATAATAACTAAATTCCCCAACTTACGCTGTTCCCAAGTAATAGTATGATTCAACTGAGGGCTATCAAAATCAGTAACTGTAATTAACTAATTGAAGTTATACTGTTACTTCGATTGATTTTATAAAGGCCATTTCACTACCCACTATTTGCCTCTTAAACTCCTCATAATCTTTCGACTCACTCGGAACCTTCAGCCCAAGCTTAGTAATACTAATATCTTTTCTAGCTGACACACCCCCCTCGTACGTCGAGCCTTCATTCATCATCAGGCACTTATTCCCAGAGTCAGTTGAATCAGGATATAGATAATATCCACGCTTAGAATCAAACCTAAACATATAGGCAAGAACCTGAAGATAGTCCTTATTACCAATGTTATCAATTGGTTTGTATTTAGCATCTGCGATGACTCTTTCAGTTGGATTCTTCCCTATAAAGTCTGGATATATCAAGCCGATTCCACTAGCGAAAAGCCTTTGAGCTCCACTACCTGACTTATTCATTGGGTGGTAGAACATATCGCTGATAAGTGAGTTAATGTACTCCTCCCACAGCCAAGCGCCATCAAATAAAATACCGTATACTTTTCGTTGTCCAACTCCGAGTTTATGCTTTTGATTCTGAAGAATTAATATACAAAGCCTCTGCAGATCTCTATATTCGTGGTAGTACGCATGACGAATGGTGTTTTTCCTGTTAGCCTCTAATATAGTTCTTCTATCAGAGGCTTTATATCGAGGCGTGGAATCTACGACGAGTTTTATCTCATCCTTTACGTTATTAAGCAGTTTGTGACCATAAGACTTGCTCTTTATATGCTCAATCGTATGCCTCACAAGCTCCATGAGATAGTTATCAAAAGAATATTCCCTCTGGTTGTACGCGATATCACCTACAAATGGAATATTATTTTTGATATGCCTAGCAATATCAATCGTTCCCCGCACGTTGCCATCATTGTATTTATTGCGTATGTATGTCTTGAATGCGCCCTTCCTAGCAGCAACCTTGAGATAATGAGGAAACAGGAAAAGCAGCAAATTAAACATCCGCTCTTCCTGATTAGCATTCGTATCGAGACTTATGAAATTAGGAAAATCCAGCACCTTTTCTAGTAGGTACTGGAAGAAATAGTCGTTTTCACCACGACTAAACCTCGACTCTATGATAAGACGTTCATCGCCCGAGCCAAGAAATCCCATGACATTTCCCGTGCAGTACATGTCATTACAGCTTTGTAGAATCATCTGATTCTTGGTTATGTCTTCCGCATCCTTCATTATCTCAGGGAATACGAACACACCTTCTCGTTCAAGCTGCTCAAGCGTCTTGTCGGAAACGCACGAGGCTATGGATTTTACTTGATAGAATTTCTCTTTTTCACGAGATTCATTATCCTTAATTTTCATTGGATTCATCTGCAACACCTTCATCTAAGGCAGAATTTCCATAAACTCCAGCGAACCTCTGCATGATCCCCTTTTCATCATATAGCCCACGCACATATTCTTGTAATAAAGGGGCAAGGAAGTCTTCCCACAGCTGATTAAAGTCCATATCTTTGAGATTAAGAAAATACGAAGCACCTATCTGATAGTTTTCATTTAATCCCTCAGTATTTTTAATCGCTTCATTTAATTTATCCATTCTTTTTTTTGCTTCAGTTCTAATATTAGTATCCGAAAGTGTATCGAGCATTTTTTGCGTTGATTTAGCCCCAATCTCAACAAACCTAAATCTTCTTCGCATCGCAAAATCGAAGCTATCTACAGATCTGTCGATATCATTCATAGTGCCTATGATATATACATTCTCAGGGATGTAGAACTTCTCATCTGGGTTAACATGCATATTTGAGTACTGGGTTGCCACTTCACCAGCCTGTCCACGGTATCCTGGATCGATTGCAAAGAACAACTCACCGAGGATTTTTGAAATTTCTCCACGGTTGATTTCATCGATGATGAAGATGTATTTCTTTAATGGTTCTTCTTCGACTTTTGCCTTTCGGTTGGCTTTTCCTGTTGCTTTAATGGCTTTGAATAAAGCAAAATCGTATGAGTAGTTCTGCGTGCCGAATTGCTTACCGAAGAACTTAGTAATATCGCTTACTTTATTGAATTCGAGTCCAGACTCAAGCATCTTTCGTAATTCATCTATATTTAGGCTTAGTTTATTTACTGTTTCATTGCCTGGTATTGCAAGATAAATGTGCTTATCATCCATATTGGTGATAGTAAACTTACTGCCTTTTATAGTTTTAAATTCTTCTTCCCCAAACTCAATGTCTGCAAAGAATTCCTCGAGCGCAGTGCTTGAAGATATTTCTTTCTCCCTTACCTCTTTAGGCTTCTGAGAATCCTCGAAGTTTCGTCTTGCTCTATCTACAAAGCTTTTAAATATACCGTCTTGTAGCTCAAAACCCATGCTTCCATCTTCATTCATTTTAGGTCTTAAACCTTCAACGAAATCTGAATAATCGTAGCTTGGATGGAACTGGACAAACTCGACTTGTCTTCTCTGCGCTTCGGTTAAATCAGCCCATTTGTCTGTGTAACCACCACTTATTATGTCTGCGGCTATTTGCTTAGAAAGATATGTTTTCCCCGTACCAGGTGCCCCTCTAAATACTATATTCTTAGATTTTAGAAGCCATCCTGAATACATTTTAGTCAAAGCAACTTTATCTTTTGAATTCATGTTTTTATTTGTTTTGTTTTTTGGCGCAATCGTAAAGCCCAGTTTCTTTAAAAATGCTCTTGCAGTACGCGATCCACATCCTAAAGTAGTAATATCTGGTGTTTGTCCTTCAAGGTACTTAGCTACTGCAATTACATATTTAGGGGGATACCTCTTTCCTTCATCGTTTATAAGATCATATCCAGTACTTTGATTATTGTGTGGAATACCATGCTGATCAATATACTTTAACGCTTTATTAATATTTATGGTTTTTACAGTTGGAATAGCCATCGTTAATCTCCGTTTGTTCTTTCTCCTTAATCACATGAAAGTTTTTATATAATATATTTGTTTAATTATATTAATATAATTATTCTCACGCAATATATTGTAAATATTTAACTTCTGAAAAAACAGACACTTTCGGTATTTCATAAACAATTTTGGTTATGAGGAAAAATTTCTCGCTCTTCATCCATATATCAAAGTCTTCAGAGATTTAAAAGAAGAGTACGTAAGATTTAATTCTAGAAATGCTGGTAATACCTTAAAAGCTGCTAAATAAATAGATTCTCTAATACAAAAATACTCAAGAAATGAATATCCGATATTCGTTGAATTTGGGAATTTGCTACGTAAATACAAGAATCCCATTATTAACTCATTCATACTGGTGGATAGGATCAGACCAGACGGTATATATAACAGCCGCCTTTCTAATGATCCAATTTAATCTTTAAATCGCAAAGTAAAAGACCTAAAGCGACTAGGTAGAGGATTTTGAAACTTTGAACACATGAGAAATCGATTCCTTTTTGCTACTCGTAAAAATCCAATTTACAAAGGCTAATTATTAAACCAATGATGTTTTCCCATGCAAAATGGATTGGGCAAACTGCCCAATCCATTTACATTTCGTAAGACCCTAAAACCAGACCCTAAAATTCGCCCCTAACAAACTTTGGCAAACCCTAAAAAACTTTGATGACCCCTATTAAAAGTAATGCCAACTGATAAAAGTATTGCAGCTTTATACCATAAGATTTCAGAGTTGGATAAACGCACTTCATCTATCCCTACATGGGGAGATGCGGTGGTCTGGGGAGAGCTGCATAAGTCATCTGAATTTCAGAATTATTGGGATTAGTGACCAACACGTTTTGTCCTATAACCCCTTAAAGGTTATCAGTTAAACATGATTTCCATAAATCCCTAATTGAACGCTCCTTTCGGAGCGTGCTTTCTGTGTGTGTCCATCATTCCATCTCAATATGTCCATTAATATCCTTTTGTATAAATGGCATATAATCAAGGTTTTTGTTATCGGATCTAGTCTTATTATCCAGTTTATTTCTGTTTATCCGATTTTTTTGCAAGCATGGAACTCCAATTTATTCTTTAGCATTCATTTTTACCTCTGAAATAAATATACCATTTTCACTATTTTTTAACATTTCAGAAATCAAATTTTTAGAAAAAGTCACAGTACTATTACCTATATCAGCCTCAAACATATCCGAATATTTTTCTTGCAACAATTTTGAAAGAATACTACTAATGCCACAGTTTAATAACGCAATTTTAGTTTTATCATCTGTTCCGTATTTTATTTTTAGATAAAGGGACTCTTCGATAAGTTCTAAAGAATATAGTACTTCTATATATTTTACTATTTCATTGTCTATAAAATCATATTCCTCTTTTAATCTTACGATAGCTAAATTAACCTTCTCATATTCATCTTTTTCTGTAATATCAGTCCAATATTCTCTATGTCCACCTCTGGTTTTATCCCCCCATTTGCCAACATAAACAATTCTTGATTGTTCTTCTCTAAGTGTATTCCAATATCCAACCACCTCATCTGTCATTACTTTCATGGTAAATCCCATTATTCTCCAGTTAATTAGCATTTTGTAAAAACTTTGTGCTTCATGTTCTCTCAAACGCTTTAAATTATTGTATTCTCCGTTACTATCATTTATTTTAGAAAAAAATAAATGATCTATTATATTGAAAACTGTGTCTATACTTTGAGCTATATTTATGTTTTCTATCTCATTATCTATTTGCTTCTCTATTTCAAGTATACTGAATATATTAATATTATTTTCAAAACATAACTGCCCAACTTTTGTTTTTGCCTTATTTGAGTTATTGTCTGTTATAACATCGCTATGAGAAATATTTTCTAGAATTTCTTCTGCCTTTTTCTTTTTAACTTCATCAGAATCAGAATTAACTAACAGTGGATTTTTTATATCATCAACAATTTTATCATAATCTTCAACTAATATTTTTCGTCCTTTGACAAAATTTTCTACTTTAAAATTTTGTCTACAATATCCGCCTTTAACAATATGAATTTCTGGCAACAAGTATTTTAAATCTCCAGTGCTATTATTAAAAATCTCTCCAAATCTACATACCCTTCCAATTAAATTTTTAAAAGACGATGGCGATAAATAACTATTCCCCTCTCGTGTCAAGCGACTGACACAAAATATATTGTCTATTTTTAGACAGCAAAAAGAGAGTGATTTCTCACTCCCTCTTGCGTCTATTTCCATATGATTTTTTGAACTATACTACCTTCACAGATAACCGACTCAACATACTTTTCCATAAGTTCTCGTGTAAGTTCATTATCTGTTACAACTTCTGTTTCATTAGAAGATAGTTTTATCTTTTCATCAAGCCTATCAAATTCATTATCTATCTGGTTTTTACTTTCTACAAACTTATCTTTTGTCATTTTACCAAGCTTATATTTTTCAAAATCAGACATTTTTTTCGCCTGAAGCTTTTCCATCTTCTTCTCTATATCTTTAATACTTATTTTTTCTTTGGGCTTCACTTCTGCTTCACCATATTTCTCTTTAATAAGTGCAAGCACCTGATCCTCTAACTTATCTACTCTTGAGTTTTTATGTTCTACATTATTGCACTTGCAGATCCTACAATGAAAATACTTATGTATTCTCATACTTCCATCTGGTCGCTTAAATTTTGATTGAGTAAGTCCCAGAATATGGTTACAAGTAGGACATCTTGCAAATCCTTGTAATGGAGAATGCTTTCTCCATGGATAGTCAGTATTTTTCCCTTTTAAGAAACTATTATTTTCTTTGATAGCTTGAACCTTTTCAAACTCTTCTCTTGAGATAATAGCCTCATGATGTTCATAAACTCTACTCCATTCCTCTTTGGGATTAAGTTTAAAACTACCAGGAGTCAATACCGACTTTTCTTGCATATTGAAGACATAAGTGCCTGTGTAATTTTCATTGGATAAAATATCCACCACTGTACCATTTGTCCATGTTGGTGCGTCTCTTGTATCTGATGACACTATGTTATATTCATAATCCATATTGGTAAGTTCTTTTTTACGCTCGTTTGGTGTTGGTATATTCTCTTCATTCATAACTACTGCAATCTTTCTCGATGCAAGTCCTGTAAGTGCTAAATCATATACCTTCCTCACAATCCAAGCTGTCTTTTCATCAATAATAATGTTGTGCTTATTATCCGGATCTTTCATATAACCAAATGGTGGACTCCAAGCAAGAAACTTTCCTTGCTTCTTTAGTTCAGTAGTAACTGTCTTTACTTTCTGCGAAATATCTTTTGTATAGAAGTCATATAACAATCCTTTAAACTGAATATCAAAATCCGTCCCATTTCCTTTTTCCTTAGCACTGTCATATCCATCATTAATAGCAATAAATCTAATACCAAGAAACGGAAATATATTCTCCAGATAATCACCAAGGGTAATATAATCTCTCATAAACCTCGACAAGTCTTTTACAATTATGGCATTGATTTTACCATTCTTAACTTCTTCAAGCATTCTTTGAAAAGATGGTCTTTTCTCATTTGTCCCTGTATATCCATCGTCAACATATTCTTCTCTTTTGAAGCTTTTAAATTCGTCATTTCTATTAAGAAAATCATTTAGGAAATACCTTTGGTTGACGATACTTTCGCTCTCATCTTTCTTCATCTGATCTTCTACAGATAATCTGATATAAAGGGCAATCTTACTCATACTTTACACCTCCCATCAAACTATCCATATTAAATTTAAAGATTATTTCAAAGTTATGATTGCCATAGACAATTATCTTTTCCACTAAGCTATGAATTAAATCAGCTGGTAATTTTTCAACCTTTTTTGCCGAAAACACATCCTTAATCCACTTAATAGATGTTTTATTATCCCTTTCAAGGTCTTTTACAACCTTTTCAATAGCAATAACTTCATTATTGATTGTTGCAATATGACTTAAAGCAATCTCCCTTTTCAGACTATATGTTTCCCTATCAATCTTGCCTAAGCTATATTCTTCATAAGCTTTTTGAATTAGGAATTCTTCCTTCTCCGTCTTAATTTTAAGCTTTGAAATATCTTTGTTTAGCTTACCAATACTTTCAGAAAATCTTTTAGAAACTCTTTCTATTAGCTTTGTCTTGCTTGTAGCCTTAGTAATAAAATCTGCTACCTTTTCTGACATTGCTTTATCTAAGTCTCTCTCCATAATAAATACTCTTACTTCGTTATCTATCTTGCCTGTGCAAGTATCGTTTTGAAAAGAGTAATAAAGCCTATCATGGTTTGTCCCGTAAATTCTGGTTCTTCGATAAAGTTCCTTACCTGTTGCATTATTAAAAATCAAGCCCTTATATCTATTCTCATAATCTCTTTCAAAGTTATGCATCTCTGCACCAAAAGCATTGTTCTTTAATCTATTTGCTCGCCCTTGCAGCACTTTTTCAAAGTCTTCTTTTGAGATAATAGGTTCATGAGCATTTTCATATATAATATGCTGGCTTTCATCTACAAATTGTTGCTTCATTCCTTTTGCAAGATTTTGTTGCTTAACGCCTTGCACCAAAGTTCCCGTATAAGTTCTATTAGTAAGCATTTTGGAAATAGTACCTTTATTCCACTGCGGATCACCATTCTGTCTATAAATTCTACCTGTTTTGTAATAGACCATTCCTGTAGCATAACCCATAGTATTAAAGTGCTTTGCAACCTCATATTGGCTTTTTCCTTCAAGTGTTAGTCGGAACATTTCTTCAACAATGGTTCGAACATTCTCATCAACTTCTAACTTCTGTCCCTCTTTTAATTTCACTACCTTATATCCATAGGGCGGAACAGAACCAATAAAATATCCATTTCTTGCCCTATTATGTTTACTTGTCTTTATCTTTACAGAAATGTCTTTAGCATACATATCATTGACGATATTCTTAAGAGTTACTTCAAATGACTTCTTAGAGTCTAAATCCTTAACGGTATCAACCTTATCATTAACAGAAATAAACCTTACTCCCAAGAACGGAAATACCTTGTCTATGAGTCTTCCCATCTCAAGATATTCTCTTCCAAGTCTTGATAAGTCCCTTATGATAATACAATTAATTCTTCTTTCACGAATATCTTGCATCATCTCCTGAAACTGTGGTCTTTCAAAATTTGTCCCACTATATTCATAGTCTGTGTAAATATTTACGACTTTAATATTTTCCTTTAAAGCATACTCTTTACAACAAAGCACCTGTGTTTCGATAGACGATGATTTCTCACGCCACTCTTCTTTTCTTTCACTGGATAATCTTGTATATATTCCAGCTTTATAAAATACTTTTTGTGTTTGTTCTTCACTTTTTCTTATATATCTTTTGGAAGTCCTTGCCATTAACAAACACCTCCAACTGCAAGCATAGGTTCAACTCTTTCTAAATGCTCACCAAATAGCTTGCCCATTGATATTAGTCTTGCCTTATGTGTATCCTTAGCTTCAACCTTATCACTATCCACAATTGCTTGAAGCAGGTTCACTGTTTCAATATTGTTGAAGACAAAGTTAATTACATTATCTTCTCCAATCTCAATACGATCTATAAAAGACACTAAAGACAATCGATTTAGTTCATCACTTTCAGGATTAGGAACTATCTCAGAAACGAAACTACCTTTATCGTTTATCTTCATTTTCAGTTCATTTACGATATTTTGCTTTGTAATAATTTGTTTCTCAATTTCCCTAATCTTAATAAGATAATTTTTTCTAAATCGTTCAAATTCTTCAGTCGTTATAAGTTCTTCTTCTAAATCCATATAAAGAGATTGTCTAAGTCTTTCATACTTTCTTTTTTCTGCATATAATGACTCAAAATCAACTTTTAATTTAAACTTTGACGCATCTATTTCGCTAACTTTTTTAAGCAGTTCATTGTACTTAGATAGATATTCATTTAATGCATGAATAGTTGCATGAGTAACATAGTCTTCTTTTACACTATGTCTTGAACACTCTCCAGCATTGTTATATTCAGAGCAAATGTAGAAAATCTTGTCTCTTACTTTTCGCCTAATCATAGGACTTCCACAATCTTTGCAATAAAGCATACCTGATAATATATATGGCTTATCTTTAGACTGTTTCACATCACGAAGTAGCATTTTGTTTGCAAGTGCAAAGATGGATTTTGATACTATGCTTTCATGAGCATTTTCTATTGCTATCCAGTCTTCTTTGGAAACATCGACTTCATGCTTTGATTTATAATTTAATTTTGTGGTTTTTCCTTGTTCCAGGACACCAATATAAACCTTATTTGAAATAATACGGTTTACCATCTTAGCATCCCACTTTGCTTTTTTCACAACAAAACCAGTATTGAAGTTATCACCATTATTTTCTTTGTGCTTTGATGGTGTAACTGTTCCAATACTGTTTAGAAAGTCGGCAATAGCCTTTGAGGAATAACCCTCTATTTTCATATTAAATATTCGCTCAATGATATGAGCTACTTCTGTATCAACTACAAGCTGATGTTTGTTCTTATCATCTTTCTTATATCCAAAAGGAGCAAATGATCCAATAAACTCGCCATTCTTCCTTTTCACCTCTTTTGATGATTTCACTTTCATAGAAATATCTCGACAATAACTGTCATTGATAAAATTTCTAATTGGAAGTATTAAATGTGTATCACTAACATCTGCATTATCACTATCATAGTTATCATTTACAGATATAAAGCGAATACCTTTTTCAGGAAATATCTTTTGCAAATACTTCCCAGACTCAATATAATCTCTGCCGAAACGAGATAAGTCTTTTACCATAATGATAGAAAACTTTCCTTTATTCAGGTCATCAATCATATTCTTAAAATATGGTCGCTCAAAATTAGAACCACTATATCCATCATCTACATATTCATAGGATAATTCAATGTCCTTTTCTTTAGCGTAAGATTTGATTATTTGTCTTTGATTTGAAATAGAGTTGCTTTCATTACTGTCCCCATCTTCTCTTGAAAGACGAAGATACATACATGCAGTATTTCTCATAACAATCCTCCTAAAATGATATTTTGGCAAATAGTCATTTCGGAAGATTACTTCTACCACCTATATTTTACCGCACCCTATTTCTCTTTGTCAGCCCCTCAAATTCTGACACAAGATTTACATAGATACATCTCAACAATATCAAGTAAATCGAGCTTTTCACTTTCGCTCGTAGAGTAGGTTATTTTCTTAGAATAATCATCTGCTATTTGCTTTTTATCCTTATCTTGTTTAACTTCTTTTGTTTTATTCATAGTCTTAACCTCACTATTTTTTTAATAAGTTTTTTGACATTGGTAGGTGCATTGGCTGCTACATAGGAATCTCACCTCCGCCCCTTATTAAGACGAGCCGGCTTAAACTATTGAAGTATCATTATCACCATTTGCATCACAGAGATAGATTGCCACATCTATCCTTTATGTATTCCTATTTATCGCTCTTTTTCTTTTATCCTTGGCACTTACCAGTATTCATTTAAACCAATCTCTCAGCAGAAAAGTCTTGGCGTAGGTCATAATTCTCTACAAATGGATAACGTCCCACCTTGGTCTATTCAGTTGTCAAAGATCAATTAGCTTTCTGCTATGTAGGATTCTTTGCTTAATAACGGAATAGATTCTCTCTTCTACCTCAAAAGCAAAAAGGATAAATTCCCCCCTACACTTTAATAGTGAAAATTTATCCTTCTTGGTAACCAGATTTATGAAATTTCAAAAAATGCATCTATAAAATTATAGATGCAAAATTTAAAAGTTATTTATTTTTACTAAATGGCTTTGTATATTGATTAATTATCTGATAACCATTTAACTTAAATGAATTTAATAATTTTTCAACTTCTTTATTGTTCCCAAAGACTCCATTTTTGACAACACCTTCTGCAAACCCTCTTATTGCTCGTGAAAATTCATCCAATAATTCAGGTGTCATAATTCTCATATCTGGACTAGGTGATGCCTCAGTTCGGAAAGTATCACTGTTATGAATCATAATTGGAGTATATTTTTCTCCAAGAATATAATGATTCTTAAACCATTGTATCGAACTAAGTAACTGCTCACAGTCATCTTTTGAAATTAATTCTGTTATTGTTCTATTCTTACATTCAATAATTACATATTCAGAATTCGAAAATGCTAGTAAGTTATCAGGAGCTTCTCCTCCAAACTGAACTTCTGGGCGAGATGATGCAATACCTATAACTGATGCTATATCATTAAGTGCTTTTTCAAATCGCTTCGCAGGATTATCTGAAAATTTTAAATCTTCCAATATAGCCGATACACGTAGAATATATTCATTGGCATTTAATCCATTTTCTTCAATATATTTTATAATAGAGTTAGATTGTCCATTATTTGTACTAGTTAATTTTGAAAATTGGATTCCCTTAATTGGTTTTAAAACCATAGAATTAAGGTTTCTTGCTGAAAGTAATATTTCCTGTGCAACAGCCGGATTGCTGAAGTTCTTATATTCAGCCATATACTGCATCAACAACCCTTTAGTTTTGTTATCATTTGTTTTATTCTTTTCTTGCTCTATAATTGAAAAACTTTCTTCATAGTTTTCTAAGCATTCTTTTTCAAAAGCTTCACGCATAGCAAGAATCAAAGAATCTACATTGCCAGATTTATTGTACACAACATTAGATAAATTAGATTTACTAGCAGAAATCCACTCTGGGTTACGCTCAAACATATAATTAGTTAAAGCAAAAATATTTTCTATAGTAGGACTTTGTGTCGATTCCATTAGTTGTTCCCATAGCTGCTGAGAAAGATTCCATTGCTCTAATGTTGCTGAACTGAAAAATTCTTTACCATGTTGATTTACAATTACATCAGTTAGTTTTTCTCCCATTAATACTATTGAGCAGAAATCATTATTTGATCTAACCCCTCTACCCATTCCCTGTTCAATTTTCTGAATTTGTTCTCTGCATAATCTGTTGTCATTTGGATTCATCCCTTGTATTGCCAAATCATACTCACTCCGTATACTTGGTAATCCATCAACAACAAGCATTCGGCAAGCATCATCTGGTAAGTCAATTCCATCATACTTGTTTACTAGAATTGTAATTCCCGTGAATTCTCCTCTTTTTAATTTATCAACACCACTTTGTATATTATCTGCATTTGATGAAAGAATTTGACTAGGACTTATATCACTCCAAAAATTAGCTCTATCAAAAGATGGCACAATAACTACAACATTATGTTGATTAGCAACATTACAAATTTCATTTTTTATCTCTTCATCTGTTATCTTGGCATTTAAATGTTTAGGAAAAATTATGAGCCTTTCTCCAATATCATTTGCCTTTTCAGGTGTAATGATATTGGAAAGTTCTTTTTCTTTTAATCCAATACTAGATACAAATACACTATCATCCGCTAGTGTCGCACTCATAAATATCCTACGTTGAGCTTCTTCAAAACTAGTTATTTTATTTATAGGAGTACCTTTTAATGTTATTTCAACCCTACGAGCAGAAATAACACAATTAGCTGTTTTCCAATTATCACGCATCAACGGAAGATTAAACAATACGAATGCTTCATCCTTATAATCTTCATCAGAAATACTATTATATATATTTTGACATTCTTTTTGCCAAATCCAAAACGGAACCAAGTAACTATATCTCGGATCATTTCTATCTTTTATATCACAAAAATTTTGACTTTCCTTGACTTCTGTGTAGTTAGATATATATGAAATTATTTTTTTATATAAATCATGATTAGATTCAATAGTTATTGTGTGTTGCTTTTCTATTGTATCTAAACAAGCATGTACATCATCGATTATGATACTACCAATTTTAACATTATTACTTGAGCGTAACCCAAACACGCTTTTACCATTAATTAATTTGTGTATATTTGTTACTAAAATTGCTTTATTATGCTTAAAATAATAATCTTCTTCACCTTTCACACCTTCATTATCATAAGCAACCCTAATCCCTAGCTTTATTGCTTCGTCACAAACTTGCTTTATTAAAAAATTATCTGGAACAATATACACTGCAGGACCTTTTCCTTCATTTAAACAACTCTGTAAAATTGTTAACCCCACAACAGTTTTTCCACTTCCAGTATTCATTTTTATGATTGTGTTTTTTTCATTGCGTTTATCAAACCACTGTTTCCAAACTTCTGTTTGAACATCACGAGGATACCCATAGCTTTTATCCTTTGTAGGCAATGCCATAAAAATATCTCTCGGTTCTATAGATGATTGGTTAGAAGAAGACTTCAATTTCGAAAAATTTATAGCCATATTATCTCCTCTCTTTTATACATAATACAAATTAAAACTCTGTATTTTTAAAATTTTTTCTGAATATATGATATAATTATACCATTTTTAAACATATTTTTCCATTCTATCAAATCAAAAGGAGCCGATAGATTTTATCTTTCTAGCTCCTTTTGATTAATATTATCTAAAGTCTTTCAGCAATTCTCTTAGCTTGTCTAATATCTTATTTCTTCTCTTTATGAGAGCTGGATGAGATATTTTTTTAGTTTCAGCTACTGAGCGAATGGTTTCATCATTGAAATAAAGTCTATCAATGATTTCTCTTTCTTCATCATTCAATTTTGACAGTGCATCTCGCACTGCCTCAATCATCATCTGTGTCTGAACGATCTTATCTACATCAAAATCCTCATCAACTATACTATCCTCAAAATGTCCATCATGATCAAAAGAAGAAAATAAAAGCAGATGATTTTTTCGATCTATCTGCTTCAAGTAATTCTCATGATTTTTCTCTTGCCAATAGACTTTATAAATCTCCTCGCTAACTTTGATCTTCTTTCCGTTTACAAACAAGAAATATTCTTTATTCATTTTTCGTCCTCCTTTTTGTTTCAAAATCTTGTTTGAAGACAAAAAAGGAGGACTACGGCATGATGGCACACCGAGTCCTCTCAAATGAACAAAAACAGTTCTACTATTTAATTTATTAAGTTTGGGATTAGGTAAAGGATAAATGTAATAAGGAAAATTTTCCGCACAAAAAATTATGAATCCCTTTTATTAAATCGTGCGTAACCCATCCCATGCACATCATCCTCCTAATTAACAGTTAAATCTTCATCTCCTTGTAATTGCTAATTTTAGAAAGCTTATTTATGTGAATTTTATTTTTGAAATCTATCAAACCAAGTTAAAGCTTCCTGAATACCATTTCGATTTAGGCTATAAAAAATAAAATTCTTATATTTTCTTTCTGTAACCATATCTGCTTTTTTTAGTATCGCTAAATGATACGAAATTTTTGAATTTGGTAAAGCAAATTTATCTGCAATATCCCCTGCAGATAACTCTCCATTATTCAATGCATTTAATATATCCAGTCTTATCGGATCGGATAGAGCTTTAAACTTATCATAATAATCCATTAGCTTAGCCTTTCCATAATCTATTTCAATTTTTTTCAAAATAATTATAACATCATCACAGGACTTAACTCAATAACTATTTCAATTTTTTTAGAAATAGTTTCCTGAATACGCTGACATTAACTTCTATACTTGGTATAATTAAGACACAAACTCATATCTCGCTTAACGCTTGTTTTACAAATCATTCTTATGTAGCAAGCACAGTAAGTGTGTACCCACTTACGAAAAATCGATGAAGCAACCCCTCGTGGAGTTGCTTCTTTTTTTATCAATTTTAGCTTGTTAGGGAGTACCCTAAGACCCCAGATTTTATGAAAGGAAGTAACAAATATGGCAAATAGAATTAGAAATATTCAGCTGAAAATAAACTTAACAGAAGAAGAAAAAGCACTTTTCAAAAAGAAAATGAAGATGGCAAAGTGTAAAACAATGAACCATTTTTTAAGAAAAGTAGTATCTGAAACAGATATTTATGTTGTTGATTTACAGCCCTTTAGAGAAATTCAAGGATTGCTTTTTAGGTATGCAAGTAGCGTCAACCAAATTGCTAAACGAGTTAATTCGACTTGTGTTATCTATAGCGATGACATAAAAGATATGCAGTCCCAAATTGAACATCTATCAAAAGAAATATGGCAAATACATTCCCTACTGCTCAATAAAACTACCAACAAAGGAGATGACATATAAGTGGCAATTACAAAAATACACCCTATAAAATCTACACTTAATCTTGCTATTGATTATATTACCAACGAAGAAAAAACCGATGAAAAGATTTTGGTAAGCACTCACAACTGCTTTGCTTCTACTGCTCATACTGCTTTTATAAAGACAAGAGAAGATAACAAAGTGAGTGGTTCTGTACTTGCAAGACACCTTATTCAATCTTTTCTACCCGGTGAAGCAACGCCCGAAATGGCACATCAAATCGGTCTTGAACTGTGTAAAAAGATATTAAAGGACGAATACGAATTTGTACTATCTACTCACATAGATAAAGGGCATATCCACAATCACATCATATTCAATAATGTAAATATGGTTACAGGCAAGTGCTACCAGTCCAACAAGAGAAGCTATCATCAAATTAAGTATCAAAGTGATAAACTATGCAAAGAAAACAACCTATCTGTTATTGATGAGTTCTACGAAACTTATAGGAAGAAATATAAGACTAATGGAAAGTCATGGTATGAAAATGACCAATTTAAAAAAGGTACTTCTTGGAAAAGTAGACTTCAATTTGATATAGATAGAGCTATTAAACAATCCAAAGATTGGGATGATTTTATAAAGAGAATGGCTGCCCTTAATTATGAGATCAAATATGGAAAACACATTGCATTTAAGCACAAGGACAAAGAAAGATTTACAAGAGCTAAAACTATTGGAGAAGATTATACTGAGGATAGATTAAAAGAGCGTATCTTAGATAATGCTAATCAAAGAACCTATGCTGTTAAAAAACGTATCGGAAATATTATAGATATTGCAAATAATGAAAAGATAAAATCAAGCAAAGGCTACGAGTATTGGGCTACAAAACATAATTTAAAAACTGCAGCCGATACTGTGGTTTTGATGCGTGAAAAAGGATTTAAGTCTATCTCCCAGCTTGATGAGTTCATTAAAGAAAGCGCATTAAAAAGACAAAATATACAGGATCAAATCAAAGTTGTTGATAACAAAATTTCAACTCTATCAAATATTATGGAACAAGTTCATACCGTAAAATTGTATCGTCAAATCTATCTGGAATATAAGAAAGATCCATCAGACAAAGCTTTTTTTGAAGAGCATAAATCAGAAATTACACTCTATGAAAATGTTCTTTTAGACCTAAAAAAATATTACTCAAAATTTCCAAACTCCAAGGATATTTTGAAAGAGCTTGATTCATTGCATGAAAAAAAGAATACCCTAATGCAAGAGTATTCTTCTTCAAAATCCGATATGAAAGAACTGTATCAAATCAGAAAAAATTATGAAAAATATATGAGTATGGAAATGGAGAGATAGCTTTTATAAATCTTTTATTGCATATGTTTACTATATTTATGGAGAATTCTAAGTGAGTTAACTTTTAGAGAATTAATTTTAAATTTAAAATATATTTTTGTAACACATAGGTATAAGAATATGATAATCTATCTGATTTACTAATTTTGAAATAGTTCATTTTAGCTCACACATAGTTGACTTTAGACTAAAAACAGGTTATAATTAGTCTAAAATCAGGTTGAGGAGGAAGCCATATGAAAGACGAAGAATTAATATATCTTGACACTTATGTACTACAAAAAGACATGAGAATACGAATGCCCAAGAGCATTTTGGAAAATCTAAATATAGAAAAAGGGAAAAGTAAATTCAAAGTTTATTATGACCAACTTAATGTTCAACTTATTCTTAGGGTTGATGAAGATGAAAATAAATAAGAATTGAAAGGATAATATTATGAAAAAACAGTATAAAGTCGGAAGTTTGTTTGCCGGTGTAGGTGGTATTTGTTTAGGCTTTATGAATGCCCAAAATCCAGATGCTGAATATATAATGAGCTGGGCAAATGAAATAGACGAATTTGCGTGTGAAACATACAGAACAAACTTTAAACATACGTTGCTTGAGGGTGATATAAATATGGTTTTACATCCTGAAAACAGCGATAATATTGAATATTACTCACAGTTACATGAGAAGATTTTGGCAGAACCAATCGATATTTTAAATGGCGGATTTCCTTGCCAGGCATTTAGTATTGCTGGTGAACAGAAAGGTTTCAATGATGAAAGAGGAAATCTGTTTATGTCATTCATTGATTTGATAAGCCAGCTGGATGCAAAGTTTGGAAAGAAACCTAGAATTCTTTTTCTAGAAAATGTTAAAAATTTAAAGGCGCATGATAAAGGTAGAACTTATCAGGTCATCAAAAGCAAACTAGAAGCAAGTGGTTATATAATCAAAGAGATGGTTCTAAATACGATGCTCTACTCTGATTTGCCACAAAACAGAGAGCGTATTTATATCATTGGTTTCTTGAATAAGGAAGATGCTGATCAGTTTACCATGTTTGATAACTTGACTCCTTTCCAAAAGAAAAAAGGAACAGAAGAAAGAGCTGAAGATGTAAAAAAGATAATTGATTACTCCGTTGAAGATAAGTCATATTTTTACACTAGGGAGAGATATCCTCACTATTTTGTTACGGAGGCGGAATTCAAAGAACTGGAAGGTGAAAAGAATATCCGCATCCATTTAACAGAAGCAATTACAGAAATGTACCAGTTTTATCAGCTTAGAAGAGGTCAGTATGTTAGAAAGAATCAATCCGATGTTTGTCCAACCTTAACGGCTAACATGGGAACTGGAGGGCATAACGTTCCTTTGATTCTGACACCAAGCGGTATAAGAAAACTGACTCCTGCAGAAACATTCAAGTTACAAGGATTTCCAGTCGGAAATGGATATTGTTTACCTACAACTTATAAAGGAAAGGCGTATGGAAATAGCCATCTTTATAAACAGGCGGGAAATGCAGTTTCAGTTCCTGTGATTACACTTATAGCAGAAGAAATATTGAAAATTATTTCGAAATAACAAACAGCCAGAATGAGAGATTTTCATTCTGGCTGTGTTTTTTTAATCAACGAGACTTATTTTCTTAACAGGTTTAAGACCTTTTTCTCTAATTATTCTTGATTGCATAGAAAAACGTGGACGTCTTCCTTGTGCCTGCTGGTCAGCAAAAGTTTCATTCTTTTTCTGATTTAAAACTAAACTGTATACATCGGCAGAATCTATTTCATAGAAATATACATTACCATCTACATAACCATTTGGGGCAAAATCTGCATAGTATAATAAATCCCAAGTTGAGGTAGGTCCGAAAGAAGTGCAATCATTAGGAATAGATGCAGATTTAACTTGAACTCCTTCATCTGTTGCTTTGATGACACAGTCATAAGAGTGTGCGCCTGGATCATTGTTAGTACGAACAGCATCAAAAGCAATGCAGAACAAGGCTTCACTGAAAACATCAGGGACATTTAACCCACGCCCTTTAAGAGATTTTAAATCGGCGTTAATATCTAACCATTTCTTAAATATGCTTTTCAATTTTTCAAAGTCATTTTGGTCAAAGTCATCTCCTGTGATAATTGTTCCATCCTTTAATCTTACTTTGTAGTCTTTCATTATTATTTTCCTCCGTTTATTATTATTTCAAGTGAATTTTTTAATTGTTCTTGATAATCATCAATGTGTGTTATTAAACTCTTTTGCATAAAATACTCGACACCGTTATTAGAACTGCGGTCAAGCATAGCAAAGTCAACCTTGTAAATCGAATCAGCTTGGAGCTGATGCTCGTTTAATCTAATAGATTTATTAGTCTTTATATACATAGAACTATTAGATTTTTTAATTATGCTTACTGAATTAATATCGTCCACATAAAAATCCAATGTTCTATACAAAAATGCATTTGATGACCCACCACGTGAGTTTTTTGTATAATACGGTATCTTTTCGGATGTATATCCCTCATACCACTTATCTGAAAATCTGTATAAACCAATTTCTGTTCTATTGCAGTATTCTGATAACGGGATTTCTTCAGAGGCCCCGGCAGGAACTCTTGTTTTTTTCTCTACTCCATTTATGTATTGAACACTTACAGTACCTTCACAGAAAGTAGCAGAATTCATGAAAGCTTCGGCTGTAGTAACTTTGAGTAATGTGACAGTTCCGATTTCATAATTGTTAATGTTAACAATGTCTATTCCTTGCAATCTACCAGCAGAATTAGAAACAATAAAAGAATCATCATCCATTACAAGATTGCTATGGATTGAATCCTGGAAGATTGAAGCATCAAAAAACGGTAACAAATAATCAATTCTTAGTTCACTTTCAGCCATTACAAGATATTTGCCATCGTAATCCTGATTTCTAAGTGAAATCATTTTTTGAGGTTTCTTGAAGGTTTTAACTTCAATTTGAGGCATATTGTCTACAGGAATCCATCGTTCATTAAAAACTGCAAATGGTATAGTACCGTTAGGGGTTCTGATTCCTATTACATCTGGTGCTATTCCTGCTGTTTTAGGATCATACAAATAAAAGTCTGAAATGATTTCAGAGGACTGACCATTTCTCACTTCCGGAAGTATAATTTTATTGAAAATAATACTTTCAGGAACGGTGTTAATCCATCTGTCAAAAATACCACCCATCAAGTCGCCTTTGGAACTTAACGCCCCTTGCATTGAACCGCTTGTTTGCTTTTGTATGATTGCTGTGATGAAATATATCGACTTCAGTATGTCATTTTTGTTTATTGGTATAGTAATCATATATCCTCCTTATCCTCGGTCTATAATGAAACTGTTCAAGTTTCTCATATCACCTGATTGAATGTAATAGTTTGATGCATCCATTCGAGTCTTACCGTTAAGCATAGAACCGCGTGGAAGAATATAGTTTTCGTTGATTATCTGAATTAAGTCTTCTCTGGTTGCATATCCCGGTATATCAAACGTCCAGCTTTCTGCCATGATTATTTGTTTAAGGATTGCTTCATTAATGCTATCAGAATATAAAAATCTATTTCTTCTCATAACGTCTTCACAGAATGGATTCATTCTAATTAAAAATGTATAGTCATACCCATGACCATTAGGTAGATAATTTGCTTGTTCGTCCCAATCATATTCTTCTAATAAAAGAAGATTCCCAAAAGACTTTGTTGATTTAATTGAAACTGATTCATCGCCGATTGTTAAATCAACAGAATCCCACTCGCCTAAACCGAAAACACCTAAATCAGGTTCACTTACATTAATGCCACTATTAGTCAGTACGCAAAAAAGAGCATATTCTGCAAGCTTACCTTGGAATGTATTCGCAAAGATTTCTCCATTTCGTCTTTGATGAGTTCCACCTGTTCTGTGTGCTCTGTGTTCTCCGCCTTGCCCGAAAGTCATTTGATATGCAAAATCAAATACTGTTTCTACTAAGTCTGGATTTAGTGTTCCTAGTGGAGAGAACGGTACATGGCTATTTATGTAGTATTCGTTAGCACGTTTATCAAGATAGTTAAAATCTGGCATAATCAAAATCTCCTTTGTTATTTATACAAATGGAATTCTTCCTTTGTTAATCCTGAATCTAATGCACGGTATAAATATCTAGAAGCAATAGAGGAGTAAGGTTTCCATTTTTTACATTTGTTTCGTATTGATGTATCTGAACGGTCAGTTGTCTTATAAAGCCACTCGTAGGATTGTAAGAAAGCAGCATCGTTTGTAGGTAAGATATCCATTCGGTTAAGAACAAATATCAAATACATATTTGCTGTCCATTTTCCAATTCCCTTGAATGATGTTAGGTGCTTAAAAACATCAGAGTCATTCATTTCTTTTAATGAGCCAAAATCTAATTCACCATTAAGAACAGCATTAGTAACACTTCTAATAAAAGATACTTTAGAATTTGCAGTTCCGATACTTTTAATTTGTTCATCGGATAATTTGTTCACCTTTGAAGGTGTGACTTCGCCATCACATAAATCTACTAATCTGGAGAATATTTTATTTCCAGCTTTGATAGATAGCATTTGCTCTATGATTTCATGAATAAGAAACTCATAAGGATCTTCATCATAAATCTCATACGTAATGGAACCAATCATAGATATTACTTTTGCTAATCGTTTATCTTTCTTGCAGAGGTATTGAATTTCAGGTGAGCTATTATCAAGTATTACTATTTCACCCATAACTTTCCCCCTTTATTTTTCATTCATTTTCTTTCACAATCGCAGAAATATCACTTACATACATTAATGTAGAACTGATACTCGTCATTTCACATAAATTAGGGCTTATGTTATTAATTGCCCTATGTTTTCCTTTTTTGCTGAATTCAGACTTTAAAATCAAATATAACTTTTCATTGTGATTTTATATTTCAAAAACTATTACCTTTTATTATACCAGCCATGAAAAATCTATTCCAGAGCTAATTTTCATAAAAAAATAATCGGTGTAGCTCGAGGACTACACCGACATATTCTATCTCTCAGTTTCCTTTGAAGCTTCTTTCCTCTCAATAGATTTTGCTTTTTCTTCAGCTTTATATTTTTTTATTGCCCCAAGTACAGATTCTTTCTTTTCTTCTTGGTTTTTCATCTGTTCCTTTGCTTTCAAAAGCTTAGACGATAGGATTCTAATATTAGTATGCTCTTTTCCATTATCGTCAATGGATGTTCTTACCTGACCAAAAATCTTTACAAAGTCACCTTGCTTAAAATTCTTTGGTATATCTCCCTTATCTCCATAAGCCGAACAATTTGTATAAGTCTTATTTCCCTCATCATCTTTTGACACAACCGAGAAATTAACTACTTTAAAGGCTTCTCCATTTTTGTTTTCTCTATCAATTGTTTCAATCTCACCTACGACATTCCCAACAATGTTCACCAGATTATTATCTTCTTTTTCGATTGCTACACTTTCTTTAATCTGTCCATTTTCTCTAAGTTCATCAATCAAATAATCAAACTCATCATTAAGTAAGCTCATACTGTCATTATCCATATACTCCTGGTATAACTTGTCCAAGGCATCTTTATCATTAATTCCTTTTTCAAAACTAATTAGTGCCTTTGCAAAATCTTCGTGATTTTCGTTTGCCATTTGTTCTAGGGTATTTCTCATTTCATTGTAGTTCATAATATACCTCCATTTTTCTACTAAAAATGAAAAGGAGCTTGTAATAAGCCCCTTAACGTTCATCGTGTTCTTTTGATTTATTTTCTCGTGTTTCTGCTTGTTTTTCTTGTGACTGATATGACTTAATTTGCCCTAAAATAGATGGTTTTTCAGATACCTTTTCTTTGCTTTCTGCCCTTGCATTAAAATTATCCTCTACATCATAAGTAGTTTCAAAATAGTCACTATCTCTAAAGTCATTATCGTATCTATCTGGCACACCATCATTGTCCAAATCTTTTGCAAGCGTATCATAGATATTACCATCGTCATCTCTTTCAAGACCTAATGCTTTTTTAAGGTCATTATCATCAATAGATACAAACTCTCCAAAGTCTCCATATTCCATTTCTTGTTTTAGAAATTCCAACGCCTTTTCTTCACTTCCAAGGTCTTTGAGATAATCAATCTTTGTAACTGGTTCTCCATTGATATATTGAGTAGCTGTAAAATCTTCTAAGCTAATTTCATATTGAATTTCATGCTTTTCATCTGGTGTAGTAGTATATGCAATTCCAATATGAGCAAGGTCAGGAAATAGATTACTAAAATTTTCATAGGTATAACTATCATCTTCATATTCCCTTTTACAAAAATCTACAATAGCCCTCTTTACATCTTCAAGTAATGGATTAAGATTTTCTTTTTCTTCTACTTCTCCCATATCAAGTAGCTTGTTTAATTCTGCAAGTCTTAATACTTTTGTCTTTAGCTCATCTGCTTTTTCAAAAGGCTTTTTCAATTCCTCTTTGGCATTTTCCAGTTGTTCCTTTGTGCCAACAAGTTTTTCTTCAAGACGATTTAACTTTTCTGGCATTTTATCAATAGCATTATCAAGTCTTGTGATATTACCATCTGCACTTGTACCAAGCTCTCCTGAATGGTTTGTAGCACCTTTTAAAGTGAAATTATGCTCATTGGTGAAGAAGTTATAACTTACCTCTAAGTCCACATTTCGGTACTCTCCTATAACCTTACTTTCATTAATTTTTACGCTTTTAATAGCTTCTAAGAGCTTTTCTCCAGCTATCTTTTTATCTCGAATTATCTCGCCATTAATCGTGATAGAAGTGAATTTATTTTCACCACTTCCTTGTGGTTCAACATTTTCTATATCTTTTTTCACTGCTTCAATTAACTTTTCAGTCCTTGCTATTTCTTCAGGATATGTCTTTGCAACCTTATCCTCTAATCTATATCGATTGGACTTATAGTTTGCTTCAAGCATTTTAAGTTTCGTGACTTCATTATCCAAATCCATCTTTTCTTTTATCTTTGGATCACCAGTAGCAAGTGCCTTAATCTCAGCATAGTTAAGACTACTTTCATCCACATCTTCTGCAACACGAACAGGAGTCTTTGAAGTCATAATCTGTGAAATAAATTTCTGCTTATTCTCTATCGTCTGCCAAAGATACGCATCAAAGGTATTCTCAGTGATGTAACGATAAATATTAACCTCTTTATTTTCATTGCCTTGGCGAACAATTCTACCACTTCTCTGCTCAAGGTCAGCAGGTCTCCATGGTACATCTAAATCGTGCATTGCAATTAGTTTATTTTGCACATTTGTACCAGCACCCATTTTCTGAGTAGAACCCATTAAAATACGAATTTCTCCTTTTCTTACCTTTGCAAAGAGTTCATCTTTTTGTTTATCAGTATTGGCTTCATGGATAAAAGCAATTTCTTCCTTTGGTATTCCTAAATCTACAAGTTTATCTCTAATATCATCATAGATATTAAAACTACCATCACCTTTTGGTGTAGACATATCTGAAAATAGAAGTTGTGTTGATTTTTCTTCTTTTGTCTTATCCCAAATAGAAAATACATTTTTAACACATACATTAACTTTTGAATTTTCATCATCTGGTAGTAATGGATTGATTAAACGCTGATCTAAGGCAAGTTTCTTACCATCATTAGTAATCTTAAGCATATTATCTTCTTCAGGCTCTACGGACTTATTACGCACCTTATCAGCCCTTTCAGACAAGCTCTTTAGTATTTCTTTTTGCTCTTCACTTGGCTCAGTCTTAATGACCTTAAAATGAGCTTCAGGAACAGGAAGATTAAGCATATCTGCAGTTTGAATATCGGCTACTTCCTTAAACATACTCATAAGCTCAGGTAGGTTATAAAACTTAGAAAAACGAGTCTTCACTCTGTAGCCTGTTCCCTCTGGAGATAATTCAAAAGCAGATTGTGTTTCTCCAAAAGTTGAAGCCCACGAATCAAAATGCTCTAGTCCATTCTTTTTCAGAGTGTCATACTGTAAATATCTTTGCATAGTATAAAGCTCTGTCATTGAGTTTGATACTGGAGTGCCTGTCGCAAATACAATTCCTTTGCCACCAGTCATTTCATCCATGTATCGGCATTTCATAAACATATCTGATGACTTAAAAGCCTCTGATTGCCCAATACCTGCAACATTTCTCATTTTTGTATAAAGATATAGGTTCTTGTAGTTATGAGCTTCATCAACAATCAGCTTATCTACGCCAAGCTCTTCGAAAGTAATAACATCATCCTTTTTGAAATCATCATTTAACTTTTCAAGCCTTGTTTCTAATTTCTTTCTGGTTTTTTGAAGCTCTTTTACTGTAAAATTTTGATTTCTATCATGCTTGTACTCTTCTACATAATTTATAATCTCATCAATCTGGTCTTGAATGTGCTTTTGTTGATATTCCTTAGACATTGGAATCTTTTCAAATTGACTATGCCCAACAATAACTGCATCATATTCGCCTGTTGCAATCTTTCCAATAAATCTCTTTCGATTCTTTGGTTCAAAGTCTTTTTTATCGGCCACCATAATATTAGCTGATGGGTATAGTTGCATAAACTCACGACCAATTTGCCCTGTAAGATGATTTGGCACAACAAACAATGACTTAGTACACATTCCAAGTTTCTTAGCTTCCATTGAGCTTGCCACCATTTCAAAAGTCTTGCCGGCCCCTACTACATGAGCAAGTAAGCTATTACCACCATAAAGTATTCTAGCAATTGCGTTCTTTTGATGTGGACGAAGCGAAATATCTGTACTCATTCCATCAAAGCTTAAATTTGATCCGTCATATTCTCGATTACGGATAGAATTGAATTTTTCATTATAGGCTTTTACAAGTCTATTTCTTCTTTCCTGATCATTAAATATCCAATTCTTAAATTCTTCTTTTATAAGTTCTTGTTTCTGCCCCGCAAGCATAGTTTCTTTTTTATTTAGTACTGAAGTCTTTGAACCATCTGGATTGAGAATTTGGTCAAACACCTTTGTTTCTTTTAGGTTTAGAGCATCTTCAATCAGCTTGTAGGCACTCACTCTACTTGTTCCATAGGTCATTTCAGCAAGGTCATTTCCTCTATCTTTGCTCTTACCTTCAACATTCCATTCACTGGTTAAATGTGAAAATTTAACTTTAATATCCCATCTTACATATCCTGGAGTCTTTAATGTTTCAAATATGAATCTTTCAATATCCTTAGGTGGAATCCATGTTGCACCAAGCCTTACATTGATTTCACTGGCTTCGAGTTCTTTTGGTATTACTCTTTGAAGTTCTGCTTTTTGATATTCCAGTCTGCTTAGTTCGTTTACAAGTGTTTCCCTTTCGTTTTCACTTTCTTCTGTAAGCATTCGTTCTGCTTGTCGCAACCTATTGATATAGCTATCTACAATACCTATTTTTTCTCTAATATTTCCACTTAAGTATTCATCTTTCGTTACATAGGTATACTTAAAGGAGTTAGTTTCATCACTACAAGCAAATGGTAAATCACCATCTTCCAAGTCAAAAGAAAGCTTCTGATTAAAACTAACATTCTCCTCCCTAATATTTAGAAAGATTTCTCCTCTAAGTTCTTCTATAAGAGTGTTTCTATCCTTATTCGTTAGATTTGTCATGTAATCAAAATCTACATAACCTTTTTGTGAAATAGATAGTACCAATGCTTCAAGTGAAGAATCCACATGGTCAATAACTTTCGCTTTTGTGATAGTTCGTTTAGAAAAAATATCGCCTTTTGCCTTGAAGTTTTCTTCTTCATCAAGTATCTCGATAGAAGATACCAGTGGGAAGTTACTATCCTCTCTTAAAGCTCTGGTGTTACTTAAATTATTAACAAAACCATGTTTCTTAGAAAAGTTATCATAAACAGCGTTTAATTTATCCTGAGACTCTTTAATTTCAGCTTCACTAAAATCTTCTTTTTGCTTGTATATCACATCCTTTAGTGCGTCATTTAATTCAAGATAACTTTTAATCTTTTCCTTGTTTTTGTCTGATACTTCTCTCTTAATGAAAAGTGAATTTTCTCTGTAATATACCTCATCATCAATCAAGGTGTAAGAGAAGTTTTTTACATCATCGGTTGCGGGTATTGAGGTTACTTCATCATCTAGTAGCTCTATCTCTTCATACTTCGAATCTTTTGATATTCTTTCACCTGCAGCTTCAATACGATCTTTTAAAGAAGACATATTTATTTCATGAGGTAAAAATGCTATTGGCTCACAAGTAAGAGTTTTTCCAAATCTTCCACTTACTTCTCTCATGTTTCCAAGAACTTGTTCTGGATGGTCTACAAAATATTTATTATATACAAGACCATTTTCATCTTCCGCTAAATGAACCCAGTTATCATCACGCTCAAGTACACTATCTCTTTTCTTTAGGAATATAATATCTGAAGTTACTTCTGTACCGGCAACACCCTTAAAGGTATCGTTAGGAAGTCTTATTGCACCTAAAAATTCTGCTCTTGCATTTATATATTTACGGATACTTTCGTCTTTCTTATCCATAGTTCCAGATGATGTGACGAATGCTATAACACCACCATTTCTCACCTTATCAATAGATTTAGCAAAGAAATAGTCATGAATTAGAAAGTTATCACGATTGTATTCCCTATCATTAACCTTAAATTCACCAAACGGAACATTACCGATTGCCACATCAAAGAAGTTGTTTGAAAAACTGGTCTCTTCAAAGCCTTTAACTTGCACATCACTTTCAGGATAAAGAAGTTTTGCAATTCTACCACTAACAGAATCAAGCTCAACCCCATAAAACTTTGATTTATTCATTTCATATGGAAGATTACCGATAAAATTACCTACGCCCATCGATGGTTCTAAGATATTTCCACTCTTAAATCCCATTTCTGAAAGCGTACTATATACTCCATCAATTACAATTTTAGGCGTATAAAAAGCTGTTAAGGTAGATTCCTTAGCAGCCTCATATTCTGATGATGATAAATTTTCTTTTAGGAAAGCTCTTGCTTCTTTCCATTGACCGTCTTTACTTTCATCAAAGACATCAGCAAGTCCACCCCAACCAACATATTTAGATAAAGTTTCCTGTGCTGTAATATCTAAATCCCTTTCACCTTTTTCTACTCTGTTAAGCATTGAAATGGCTCCAAGATTATTATTTAACCTTTCGCTTGGAGTAAGTTTATCAGGGAAAATATCTTCTTTAATTCTAAAGTTTGATACTTTCTCTTGTTTCTTTTCCTCAAGTCCAAAAAATCTTTCTAAATCACTTTCTAATCTATACGGAATAACTTCTGAACCCGTAATCATTCCTCCAAGATACTCAACATTATCTTTTATTGTAACAGTCTTAAGACCACCACCCATCTCGTCAAAGCGAGTTATAGTGTAGTCTTTATCTTTATAGTGAACTTCGTCTCCAACAAGTAGCTTAGGTCTATCAAATCTAATCTTTTCTAATAGCTCTTTATCATCTGCAAAACTTACTATAGGCATCATATGATTACCATTTCTTAGAGGAGCAAGTCTTAAATCATTCTTTTTTAGAATCTCATTAAAGCTCACTTCATCATCAATCTTATATGCCTCATGATCCATGTAGACAGTTTTTCCAATAGATAAATCTAATGATTTTTCTTTATCTTCTTCTGGATTAAGGTAATCAAAAAGTGTCTCTTGTTTTGCTTCAACTTGAGTAGCTTCCACAACATAATCAGCAATCTTATATGCTTCATATTTTCCACTATCAATCAAAGTATCAATCTTTGTACTTTCCTTAAAATCTACTCCTCGATTAAGTGAATATTCTACTCCATCAACTTCTACTTTTCTTCCAGTATCTTCAAGGCTAATATCTAAGCTATCTTTTTTACTTGCAAGTATAAATTCATTGCCGACTTTAACTGCTACTTTCTCATTCTGATTGTTATATGCGTAATCTTTAAGGCTATCAACAAACTCACTCATCGTAACAAAGTCAATGTTATCCTTAAATTCTTCGATTTGACTTATGCTTACTTCATCATTCATTAGATAACCTTTAAGCACATTAAACTTAGCAAGTTCAATGTCTAACTCTTTCAGATATTTTATCTTTTCTGATGTAACACCATCCAGACCTTTGTTCCAATCATCAATAAGCCATTTCAAATGTTCCATCTTCCATACAGGAAGTTTAGGATCTGCAATCTCAGTAATTTCATTTCCATAAAAGTCATACTCTTTTATAGCACTCATAATCTGTTCTAATTGTTCAAAATTGAAATCATCAATCCCAATGTTTGTTCCTTGAAGAGCTTCTTCTAATTTACTAGTGGCAAGTCTGCTAATTGCAACATCTCTTGGGACTTCGTATTCTTCCATAATAGAGGCAACTTCTTCAGCAAAATTAGGACTTAATTCTTCTTCAAATTCATCTGTTATTTCACTGGTAACTTCTTTAGGAATTACCTCATTTTCAAAACTAAGTTCTCCATTAAAGACCATTTGAAGTTCATGTTCATCCATCTGCTTTTTTAATTCTCTGTCTTTAAGCTCTCTAAAAGTCTTTGGGAAATCTTCTAAAATAAGTCTTTGAGCATTTAGTTCTTCAAGCTCACGAATGTTAAAATATCCCCACTCTGGTTCAATTCCTAAAACAAGACCAAATGCATCTCCTGTTTCCCTATCATATTCCGTCATATACCATGTCCAATTGCTTCTAAATGGAATGATATATGCTGCATGAACCTGAGTATCTGCCAGATCAGTGTGTTCTTGGTCATAAAGTTTTGGAACACGCTCAAGCATTTCATCAGTCATTAAATTGTATGGATCTTCTTTAGAATAGAAAAAGGAAGCATTTTCTGCTCCCTCGTTTGTTTTTTCAATGCTATTTTCTAAGCTTCCACTATTTCCTTGATTGTCATCTCTTTCAAGGCTGAAACCATTGCCTTGTATTCTGGATTCGTTTCGCTCTCTATTTTCCAAGCTTCCATCATATTCGGCTTTTCCTTCCTCATAAAATCGATGGTTCTCTTTTGAACTTCCATCAAGTGTTTCACTAGGCTCTTCTCTTTGTAAAGGTCTATTAGCATTTGATAGTGTTTCTCCTCGCTGCTCTCTGTTAGAAAGTCCAATCTCATCACTGCGTAAATTGGATTCGGAAATTCTTCCATGAATTTCTTCTCTTCCTCCAGATTGTTCAAAGTCTTCTCTTTGATTATCGAAATTATCTCGTCCGTATTTTCCATCCCTGAAAATTCGGTTTCTGTCATTATCATCTCTTTCGTCATTTGATCGAATAGCATTCTCCACACCTCCTAATTCTTTATTATTTTCGTTAAGCTTATTATAATCGGCACCTATACTCTTTGTCAGGTCGTAATTGACAGATAAATTTCTTGTTCTAACCATCGTAGCTTCAATAATATTGCTACAAGCATTGGAAATACAGTTACCAACGCTCATTAAAGAAATTCTATCTAGGTACTTAAAATTTTCTTGTAAGTTATCCATTGGAATAGGATAATCCAGATTAAATCTATTTGAAATTGCAAAGCTAATAGAATTTCTCATAAAATTTATAAATGAGTTTCTATCTTCATCAGCAATCCTCAGATTATTTGCAAGCTCATATATGCTTTCATCTGCGTATATTCTGCTAAGAGAATATAGATTCTCTGATAGGTTTTCACTTGAATCATACCCTTGCAGCTCAATCATATCTTTTAATGAATTTTCATGCTTTTCTCTATCAAAAGACCATAGTTCCACTTCATTAACATTTCTATCCATCGATACCGTCTGACTAATATCGAAGATATATCCTACCTTTTGGAAAGCATTACTGTCATTTAGAATAGGTATCCCTTTTTGCCCTCTCATAACAGTTCGATTAAATCTTTCTCTCCACATATCAAAGCTTGCACAAGCAGTTGCATTGGGATTTTTATCATAGATACTAAGTTGACTTAAAAAGTCATATCTTTGATTATTTCCAATGACCTTTAAGAGTTTTAAATATTCTCTTTCACTATCTAAAACATCTCTTTTTACAAGCTCAATTATGTTGTAAAAATCATTCGTCCTCATCTTTACCTCCTTATTTTTTTGCACTAAAAAAGACGATATTTCTATCGCCTTTGTATTTGGTATATATTTGTATATATTATATGGATATATCGTACACCTGTATTGCTATCTGAATATCAGAGTTGCTTTCTTCTCTGTGTATTAGACACTTCCACATATTAGCATTCTCTTTCGTTGCCTTTTTTGTATTCGCTTTTATCCAATCTTCAATCACATCAAGAATACTATTAAAATCTTTATTATCTTTATTGAAAATAATCAACGATATTTTTCTATCTTTCCAAGTAGAGTATCCAAAAACTTGTTCAATTGCATCTGTAAACTTTTTAATTCCATGCCATATTTTACATTCACCAATAAATGCTGATTTATTTTCAAATATTACATGAATGTCTGTTTTGCCTATTTTTCTAAATGTTTCTCCAGTCACGCTATCAACATAATGAGTCCCCAGGGTTGATATTATAAAATCTCTGAGTTCTTCCTCGTTATTTTTATTAAAGGTTCGTGAGGTTGCTTCCATGGTTGAACATGCATTATGAATAATATTTAAGATATTGTTATAGTCTGAATCTGAAATACAATATTCTGGTTCTGCAAATACATTTTTAGTTTTGGGTTTGATAATTTTACGAATTTTTTTCAAAGGCAATGGTCTTATATTAGGTGCATCTGCTTTTAAATTCATTGGAATTTGTAAGGCTTTTTTAATATTATCAAAATCACTAGCTTTATTTTTTCTTAATTCTAATTTGCTTTTTACTAAATTTTCTAACCCCACATTAAAACCTTTAATATCGTTATTTACATTTTCAATCATTGTTAAATAGCTTCTAAAACCACTTTTAAACTCTTCAATTACAAATGTTCTAATATCTTCTTTACCTTTCAAATCATTTCTCTTATATTGAGAAGCATAAAATAAATAACCAGGGTTATCATTTCTTGGACTTACAATTTTATCAGCCACAAACCTACTCAAAATAAATGATGAAGGGCGTAAGTTAAATAACTCACTTTCTCCATAAAATGGAATTTTAAATATTATCTTGTACCCATCAACTAGAAAATATTCTTGCTCATAAGGGTCATATTTAGACCATATATTATATTCCTGTATTTTAACTTCAGATATATCTAATTCTGCCTGATCTACATAGATTAAAATTGGTTCAATTTGATAGTTAGAATAATAATATTCACGCCACTCATCAATATCAATTGTAGTTACTTGTTCGTCAGAAAGACTCAATATTTCATCTTCCATTTTTGTTTTAATTTTTTCTAAATAAGCACTTACTTCTACTTTTGAGAATAAATCCAATATTATCACCACCCAAAATTCAATTTATCTATATTATACCCCACACGAACCTTATTTTATATGATAGATATTTTTTAATATTGCTTCTAACACGTTCACGACAATGCTATTTCCAGCTTGTTTATACAGTATTGACGATAATTTACCTTTTCTTCCTGGATAAATTGCTTTTAGCTTATTAAAGTCTTCATCATCAAAACCCATAAGTCTAAAACACTCTCGCTCAGTTAAATATCTATATTTGCCATTACCTAAATCAATAATTCCTGAATTAGGAATACGCACTTGCTTGGTAGAAATTGTGTAGGCAAACTTATCTATCACTTTAAGTCTTCCTCTAAAATTATTATTTTTAGGCTCTCCTCTTATATATCGAAGCATTGACTCTTGCCTTACTTCATAAATATTTGAAGTGTCTTTCTCAAGAAATTCAGATATATCCCTTGCTTGTGTTTTTTCTAGTTTGACAAAATCAAAAGGATTATTTTCCAAAATACTCACAACAAAGATACGCTCTCTTTTCTGTGGTATTCCAAAATCCATAGCATTTAGAATTTCATATTTGCTCTCATATCCAAGTCTCTCCATTTCTTTTAAGTAATGAAAAAAGGAAGCTCTCAAATTTCTATCGAGAACTCCCTTTACATTTTCCCAAAGCACAACCTTTGGCTTAATATTCATTTCTTCTATTATTCGTATTGTTTCAAAAAGAAGACTACTTCTTGTACCACTGCCCTTTGTACCACCTTGCTTTAAGCCACTTCTGCTGAAATCTTGACAGGGACTACCGTGCATTAATAAATCTATTTTTTTATCTGTTGGATGAAAATCTACTATACTTTTAGGCTCAAATTCTTCATCATAAAGTGCATTATAGCTTTTAACACAGTTCTTATCTAGCTCTACATAATCAATCGTCTTGTGAGGTATTTTTTGCCTTATTAAAGCTTTTTTAATAGCACCTATACCACCAAACAGTTCTAATACATTTAGCTCATCTATTTTCATCACCTCCAATAAAATAAGGGAACAAGATTAGATCTCATTCCCCCTAAAAAACTATTTACGATATATTCCTACTGTTTCTCTTATTTCATTCTCTATACCTTTTAAAAAGTCATCCTTATCCGCCTTGCCATTAGCAATGTCAGATAGTTTCATTTCCCATTCGGCAGTAGTTTCTGCTGATTTAAAAGTATCTGAAACAATAGCCACCAAACTAATTCCTTTATTGGTTGCAATTAAATTCTTTTTATCTCTTTCGATAAAACCTTTGAAAATCAAGTTTTCAATAATACCTGCACGAGTTGCCGGTGTACCAAGTCCTTTTCTTTCTACCTCAATGCCTTTTTCTAACGCGTCATTACCTGCTACTTCCATAGCCTTTAAAAGTGTATCTTCCGTAAAATGTTTAGGTGTTGTTGTATATTTCTCTTTTATTTCTTTATTTTTTATTTCAAATACATCTCCAACCTTTATATCTGGGAGTAGTATATCTTCCGTTTTCTTCGTTTTATATTCTTTTAGATACTTAGTGAATCCCTCATCAATTATCACTTTGCCACTACTTGTAAATTCAAAGCCATCAAACTCAGCAACAATTTTTGTAGTATTTTCTACTAAAGGGTATCCAACACTTGCGTGAAGTTTATTTGTTATAAGTCTATATACCTTTGCTTCACTTTCTGGAAGAGTTGAAATATCTTCTTTTAATGAGCTGATTGTCGGTATAATCGCATGATGATCCGTAACTTTTTTGGAGTTAAACACTATCTTAATTCTTTCAGTATCAAAGTCATTCTTGCCTAATATATTGTTAATTACGCTTGTAATCATATCTTCAGTCAGACATCTGCTGTCAGTTCTTGGGTATGTGATAAGTTTCTTCTCATAAAGACTTTGAGCATAATCAAGTGTCTGTTTCGCACTATATCCAAAATACTTGTTACATTCCCTTTGAAGTGTTGTGAGGTCAAATGGTAACTCAGGCTTTGTTATCTTTTCTTTTTGAACGACATCAATAATTTCTATAGAATTACCTACTAAATTGATTAGCTGCTCTGTTGTAGTCCTGTCATCAATTCTATCTGTAGAAAGTGAAAATCCATCTAAAGAAAGCTCTACTGTATAGTATTTTTCTTTCTTGAAATTATTAATTTCATCATCTCTATTTACAATCATTGCAAGTGTAGGTGTTTGTACTCTTCCCACACTATAATTTTGCTTATACAAGCAAGAATAAAGCCTACTAATATTCATTCCGACTAGCCAGTCAGCAATCGCTCTTGCCTTAGCAGATTCAAATAAATCATCATAGTAACTTCCATCTTTTAAGTTATTGAAACCATCTTTAATTGCACCATCTTCCATTGATGAAATCCAAAGTCGTTTCATCTTCTTTTTACAATTTGCTTGATTGTAAACAAGTCTAAATATGCTTTCTCCCTCACGACCTGCATCACAAGCATTTACTACATTCTCTACTTCTTTAGCATTCAATAATTTTTTTAAAATACTAAACTGTTTCTTTGTAGATTTTGAAACCTCATACTTATATTCACTTGGAATAATCGGTAAATCTTCCATATTCCACTTAGCATACTTTTCATCGTAGCTATCAGGATTTGCCATCTGAATCAGATGACCCACGCACCAGGATACCCTATATCCATTTCCCTCGTAGTATCCATCTTTCTTTTTTGTAGCTCCTATTACCTTTGCAATTGATATAGCTACACTCGGTTTTTCTGCAATAACTAATTCCATATTATCTCCAATCTTTCAAATGAAATAAGGCGAAAGATAATACTCCCTTGCCTTTAACTTGCACCCAAAATCATATAATTTATGGTGCATTTTATTCTTCATCTTCTTCGATTTCTTCAACCTCTATCTCTGATGTTTCTTCACTTTCATCAGCTTCTGAGAAAAAATCATCGTCATAATCTTCTAATGCTTCAAGCTCTTCATTCTCTTTCTTTTTAACAACCTTAAAGTAATAACCTGCACCTAATGCTCCAGCTACTACTAGAATCAGAATTAAGTATGTTCCCATATTACTACTATCTTCTTTTTTCACTGGTTTAGTCTCTTCTTTTATTGGCTCTTCCTTTACAATCTCCTTTTGTGTCTCTTTCTTTTCAACCATGTTCAATAAGTCGTCTTCCGAAACTTCTGTTAAAAGCATTACATTCTCGCTATCTTCATCATGATTAATGATTAGATGAAAAGTCTTTCCATTTTTAGTTGTAAAAGTTACAAACTGTCTTGCATCTGCTGAATACATATCCGTAGACTTACTATCTTTACCATCGTTGTGGTGAATTGGATAATCTTTGTTTGCATTATCCTTATTCTCTGTAACAGAGCCTCTTGCCTTTGATGGTGCTGACGCTACTCCTTTATTGGTATTTACAGGCTTACTTGTTCCATCCATAGAAGACGTATCTCCATTACTTGAATTTTGTTTAGGTGTTAGCTTATTCGGATAACGGATTTCCTGTTTCTCCTCTTTTTTATCTGACTTAGTTTCTACCTTATTTTCAGTCTTAGATGTTGGTGTTGAAATATTACCAGAAGCATCGCTTCCTTTTCCTGTATTTATAGGTGTGCTTGGAATAAAACTACTAAATGATCCACTGTTTTTAGGTACTGGATTTGAAATAGTTGGATTAACATTAGTCCCTATCTTATTTACAGAATTAAGCTTTTCCTGTAGTTCCTTAGTTTTCTTTTCTAACTCTTCAATAGATTTTTTTAGCTCAATATTTTCCTTTGATGAATCAATAGAATCCTTATCCTTTTTGATTTTCTTTTCCAAAGCTTCAATGTCATCTTCAAGATTTTTGATTTTATCTTTTTGCTTATCACTTAACTTATCTTTATCCTTAAGTTCCTTGCTAAGATTATCTACCTTTTCTTTTAAGTCCTTAGACTCCTTATCCATCTTATCTAAATCATTTTTAGTAATATAAGTTTGAGCTGATGAATCTTTCTTAGGTTCTTCTGTTTGAGTGGCTTTATCTTGTTTTGCTTCATCAGACTTCTTTTCTTTATCTTTATCATTTTCAGTCTGAGTTGCTTCATCTTTTACAATCTTTTCTACCTTACGGATAATCTCATCTTTTCCATCGCCTTTTACTTCATAATAAAGAAAATCATCAATGAATTTCATATCGTCAGGTAATATTGGCAAGTCACCACTATCAAGGATTTGTCCTTTATCTGCCTTTACAACCTCTTCCTTAAATACTTTCTCGTCTGAAAATACATACTTAATCTTTACTTCAAATTTCTCTTCCGTTTCTGCAAGAGCTTCAATCGGATTAAGCATTGAAAGTACAGTTCCATCTTTTGCAAATACAATCTGCTTATTTACAGTCATCACACCTATAATTGAAACCAAAAGTAACGCTGCTCCAATAAGTGCGGCCAATACTTTCTTATTCTTCAATTTGCTTTTCATTACTATATTTCTCCTTTTCTTTTTTCTCTTTGAACATCTTCACTAATTCCTCAAGAGTGATATTGTTCTCTCTACAAATCACTACATATTCTTGGTCTAATAGTTCTTCTTTACGAATAAATAAAGGCTCTAAATCTTTATCGATATGAGCCCTCTTATCTAATAATTTTTGAATTTTTTTATTAACAGTATTCAGTTCCCTATTCACATTTTCCACTCCCTTCTATCTTTGTACGTTTGGTGGAAATCCAAATCCTACTGGATGGTGTTTACAGAATGTTGCAATCCAATCATCTAAGGTTGTTACCCTAACTACTCCGATATTATCCATTACCTTACCATCACCAATATAGATACCGACATGACCATAAGTAAGTCCGGCTTGTCCACCACTACTGCTACTTTCAACAGCTACAATCATTCCTACTTTTAACTTTGATCTATCAGAAGTAAATGTATGATTTCGGTACATATCATTAGCATTTCCTCCGATATATCCAAGACCTGCATTTTGATAAACCTGTGAAACCCACATTGCACACCACCCTGCTCCAGGTGATGGAGTAATATATGCTGCATTTACAATTTTCTTTTGAACATCAGACGATGCTTCGTATTCTTTTCCTCCACCTATGCCACCATTTGCAGTAATGAGATTCGTGTTGCCAAACATTTCACCCATATTCCCCTGTGCAAGGAATAGTGTTTCATAATGCTTTAAATTATCTGGATACTTTGCGAAGACTTCTCGAACTACACTATCCATTTCCCTTTTACTTAAAGTAACAATGAGTTTTCTATACTCATAAGGTTCTTCGTGGCTCTCAGTATATTCATTCCCATCTTCATCAGTGTAAGTTTCAGTTACAGACTTATATCTTATCTCTATTTCCTCTTTATAATCGACATGGTACATAGTCTTAAATAAGTCATCTAAAATATTACTAACTTCAGATAAACTCTTTACTTCACCACATCTTGAAGTGATATAGGATAAAAGTTCATGAACATTATGACCAATATCTCCATTTTTTCTTACGATATATTCATCGTATCCGGGATTATTCTTTTCTACATTTTCAAGCTCGCTATATAAGTCATTCTCCTTGTTTGAAAAACTTTGGTTAATCTCAGTTAAAACATTTGGTCTTGATAAATATGATGTTGTTAAAACACTGCTCGTAGAATTAGCAAATCCACCCATTGTCATGCTTGCAAAGTTAAATACAAAAGTTCCAAAAATAATTATGGCGGTCATTATGATTGCTACCACTTTTGCTTTTCTTATGATGAAGTCTTTAGATACCTTAAATGTATCCATCAGTGTCTTTTTAACTCTATCTCTAATTCTTGTCTTATTTTGTTTATAGATAGCTGACTTCATCTGTTTCTTCTTTTGAAACTTTTTATAAGCATTTGCTTTTTTATATTGGTCGGTCTTCTTAACCTCGTCCATGCTTTTTCTAAACTGAAGCTTAGATTTTCTACTTTGGATTTTCCTATCGCTCTTTTCTAAATCATATAGCTTCTTACTTTTTCTCTTGTCCGAATAATTCTTTACACCATGAATAAGTTTAGAGGAACTTCCTAAGCCTTTTTCAGCAGCTTCAACAGATGCATTTTCATCACTACCAGATGATAGATAAGCACTTGTAACCTCACCAAGTTTTGCAGCTCCAATCACACTTCCACCAACTAAGGTTTCCTTGTTATACCTTTTATAAAGCTGATTTTTCTTTTCCCTATCTTTGATGACTTCTTTACCAGTGTTAGAAACGTTAATATTATCTTCCTTTTTCTTATCTGCCCCTTTTCTTGTAAAGAGCTTATCCGAATAGTTCTTTCTTTTAAGTGATTTTTTCTGCTTTTCATGAAGTTTGGATTTTTTATTACCTAAAGGCTCATAAGATACATCGCTATCTCTAAAGTCATTATCATATCTATCAATAACACCATCACCATCTTGGTCTTTTGCTAAAGGATCATAGATTCGATTTTCTTTAACCTCTGTTTGATAATCTGACTTGGCTACTTCGGCTTGAAAACTGTTACTTCGAATATTTCTTTTTATAGCATTTTTGCTCTTGTTACTTGTTTCTATTTCACTAGTAATATCCGTTCTTTTACTTATCTTCTCGTGAATTTTATCTTGAAACCTATTTTCTTCTTTAACTACCTTATCCCTGTAATCATCTCCAGTTTTTCTTTTATAATCTAGGACATCATCTGTTTCAGATTTTGTGATGATTTTCTCTTCTCTTGCCCTTAACTTTTCATTCAAATCTCGCTTTCTTTTTTTACTCATAAGACGCTACCTCACTTCTTCAGGTTTTGTAGTCATCTTTTGATATAGGATTGTGTCTTTAGGGAAGTTATCTACAAATGGAACAATGGTGTTTCCAAAGAAAATCAAACCTTCACCTGCTCTTGAATTGGTAACGAATTTTTCCTGATCCTTTGAGATTTTAAGCTTTACAACAAGCCAATCTCTATCACCTGTTGCTTGATTAAGCATTAGAATAAAATCCGTATTGTCGAAAATATTTTCAATTTCTTTACTTGCAAGTAGATCTTTGACATTTTGTGTAATTCCTGTTGGAATACCTCCCCATTTTCTAAATCTCTTCCAGATTTCCACCGAATACTGTGAAGTCTGTTCATCCTTTAAAAGCAAATGAAACTCGTCAATGTAATACCTTGTACTTTTGCCGGTATTTCTATTTTGGGAAACCTTATTCCAAACCTGGTCTTGAATAACAAGCATACCTATCTTCTTAAGCTGCGTTCCAAGTTCTTTAATATCAAAGCAAATAAGCTGTTTATTTAAATCTACATTTGACTGATGATTGAAGACATTAAGACTTCCTGAAACATAGATTTCCATTTCTGTTGCAAGTTTCTTTCCCACCTTTTCTTCTTGCCCTCTTAACATATTGTAAAGGTCTTGAAGTATAGGCATATTCTCTGGAATTGGATTTTCAAAATACTTTTCATAAATTCTAGGTAAACACCTATCTATAACAGACTTTTCTTCTGCCGTAAGTCCACTACCACCAACCACAAGTTCAAGCATAGACATAATAAAATTTGCCTTATCCTTAAGTGGTGCATCACCATCTCCATAATTCATATTTATATCCAGTGGATTGAGATAGTCCTTACTCTTTGCACTAACCTTTATGACTTCCCCCTTGAACTGTTTAACAAGATTGCCATATTCACCCTCTGGATCACAGATAATGACATCATCATCGGTTGTAAGAATAGCATTTGCCATTTCACGCTTTGCGGAAAAGGACTTTCCAGAACCAGGCGTACCTAAAATTAAGCCATTTGGATTTTTAAGCATTTTTCTATCCGCCATAATGAGATTATGGCTTAAGGCATTTAATCCATAGTACAAGCTATTTGATGAGTTTATGAAAAGCTCCTCTGTTGTAAATGGTAAAAAGACTGCTGTAGATGATGATGTTAGTCCTCTATCTATTTCAATCTTATTTACGCCAAGAGGTAATACACTGATAAAACCTTGTTCTTGGCTATGATCTAAGCGTTTAATCTTACAATTATGTTTACTTGCAATAGATGAAATTTGAGAAATAGTCGTATCAAGTTTTTGTACTGTCCTTGCAAAATTCATAAAGACAATCGTTACGATAAACATACGCTCATCCCTTGTCTGAAGGTCTTTTAAAAGCATCTTGATATTATCTCCATAGGTAATTAAATCACTTGGCAATATGTCCATGTCATAGCCACTTCTAACTGCCTTTTTATTTTCCTCAATCTTCATCTTATCAATATCTGTATTTTTTCTTTTCACCATTTTAATAGCTTCTGTCTGCTCAACTGCCTTGATATGAAAGGAAATATTGATGTTATCATCTATATCTAAAAATTCTGCAAGCATTCTATCCGATAGCTCACTTGCAAGTATTTGAAGATGACTAACAGCTCCAATATATTTTCCAAACTTAAAATACTTACTTGGTACAAAATTAAAAGAATCTGGTGTAATCACCGTCTTTGTACTTTCTCTTGGTTTTAAGTCTTTATAGGAAAAAGAAAAGAGCTTATCTGGATTTAAAATATCATGCAATACCTTCAGTCTTTCTACTCCAGTTAAGCCCTCAGCACGAACTCCCATACTCTTTAGATTTGATAATATATCAATCTCAAGTCGCTCAAGTTTTGCAGTCGCTTGCTCCAAACTATCCGCTTCAACTCCAAAGGTGATATACTTCGATTTCTTTAAACCATTATTTCCCTTTGCAAGCTGACTTTTTAACATCTCACGAAACTCTAATCGAATATCATCATAACCATCATTTTTATCCGGTATCTGAATAGCTGCTTTTAATTCATTATTTCTTCCAAGCTGATTGATATATGAAAACTCAATATCTACACTTGGATCAAAAGAGTTTAAAACATTCGCAAATTGATTGAAAATCAAATCCTTATCTTCTTCTAAGGCAAGCTGATAGTTTATATCCTGAAATGCAATACACTTATTATAGTGCTTTTCATCAAGCTGGCATATTCCACTTTTTAGCATTCTCAGATAAGGTATTGTGTCTTCAACAGTATATCTCTTAGGCTCTTTCTTAAATATTAAGTCGATTAGAGAAGCTTTTTTCTTCTGCTTAGTCAGCTTTTCTTTTTTCAGGTTTCTTTTGTTTTCCTTTAATACCTTTTGATTTTTTTCTAATTGAATTTGCTGTAATTTTCTTTTCTTGTTCAAGGTAAACCTCCTTTCTCAGTCGCTTCTGTGGTTGATAAAACTTGTGTAGATATATGTGCTTAAAATATTTCTCAAAGGTAAGTCCATCTTTTTCAAATAGTGTTACAAAGAAGATTGGAAGCGTTGATACAATTAAAAACAGTATCGCTATATCATTTGGCATAAACTTTCTCATAAATAAATAGACTGGTATACCAACCAGTCCAGCAAGTGTAAATCCAATTAATTGTCTTCTTGTAAGGTTAAAGGCTACCTTTGTTTTTACCTTTTTTAAATCTTTGGGAATTGGTACATAGCCCATAGCTTACCTCCCATCTTCTTTTTCCTTTGAAAATGCTTCAAAATGTTCATAGCATGAAGCAACTTCATTTCTCATCTCTTCTAATTCTGACTCAATGAATGCATTTTTCTGCTCTTGATAACAAAGAATAGATTTCACATCATCTCTTGTACTTTTTACTTCATCTTCTAAATTCTTTAATTTGTTCCTGTTAAAAATCGAGATAGCAAATGCTCCAATTCCTACTGCAATAATTGAAACAGGAAATAACTTTTTATTTACTTCTATCATTAAAAATCCTCCTTAATGTGCGTTTAATACACTCTTTGCAAGCGTTCCACTCTTTAGCATCATTAGACCAAGAAGTAATGCATAGCCTAATATCATAAAGGTACTTGCATGAATGTCCGTTATCTTTATCGTCTTTACTAAAACTGCGTAAATACCCAAGCATATAATCAAGAATAAGCCTTGAAGCCCAATAGCAAATAGACCTTTGATATAGTTTGTTCCAATTTGTCCCCACTCCTTATTTCCCATAGTGGCAAATGGAATTGCTGAAACTGAACAGTAAACATATATCTCAAACATTCTGCCATAGACAACTAGCATTATGACTACCGACATAACCTGTATTGCAACTTTAACAAGCGAGGTTTCAAAGAGTATCATCACCAGTTCTCCAAGTCCTTTGTCTTTTAATCCCTCAATCATCTGAACAATTTGATCACCTGAAACGGTAGCAGAAGTATTGATTACTCCTGCCGCCTGATTTACAAGGTGTTGTGCAACATCAAAGACTGCCATCGAGAATATAAAGGCATGAGATACTAGCCATACCGCTATCCACATCTTTATCATGTATTTAAAAAACTCAAAGGTATCTGTATCGTGCATATTATTCTTTTGCATAACCATATTTATCAGTTCAATACATAAAACTGCTGTAATGATTAAACCTGCAATTGGAATAATGACACTATCATTGATACTCTTAATAAAGTTAAATACCTCTGAGTTCCATCCCATTGGTGTCTTGCCTATATCGGTTGCTACTGCTCCGACTTTATCATTAATGTCGATAAACATTGACTCAAGATTTGCTTGGATACCTCCGAGAAGAAGCTCTTTAAAAAATTCCTCTATCTTATCGAAAATACCAAACATAAGCTACTCTCCTTACTTCAATACATTTGAAAGTAATGGGATTAGTTTTAAGCCGATTAGAACGATGCCTCCACCAGCCATTAGCTGCTTAATGCCCTGAGATTTTGCTCCAGGGTTATCATTACCATATCCCTCCATAAGGTTAATAACACCCCATGCTCCAAGACCAGCACCTACTGCCATTACCAAAATCTTTAATACATTAACTGCTTGTACGAAAAAATCCATTATTTATTCCTCCTCGTTTTCTTCTTTCTTTTCGATTTTGTTCATAGACATAACTACAAAATTCTTATATGTCTTTCCATTTTTAGTTCGTTTGTTGAAGTAACCATACACATGAATGAAATCACCTTCTGAAAATTCCTTAGCCACGTCAGATTTATTGCCATAGGCTGCACAGTTGATATACTCTCTACCTTTTCCATATCCTTTCGAAAGAGCAAAATTTACAACTTGAACCTCTTCATCATCTCTTGTAAAAGTTCCAAAAGTGGGTTCTTTTAACAGGTTGGCATTGATATTAATCATTTCTTTATCCATTTTTTCCTCCAATTAAAAAAGCGACTGAAAAGTTAATTCCAATCGCCAAGTATTTTTATATTTAGTTGTCTTTTAGGTAGGGCTTCTTATCCTTAGCATCTTTTCTCCTTTATTTTCTGTAACATATTTAAGGGAACTATCATTTTGTCGTGTATATATTAGTGAGAGGCATTTGAAATACTAGTTAGCAACTCTTGCGAGTTTTTCCTATTTATTGATCGCAATATAAATTGAAAATAGGCATGAAAAAAAACGATAGATTTTTTATTTCTATCGTCTTTAATACTTTATATTCAGTTCGACAAACTAGGATTTATTTATGATACTCCTCTATTTTATCTCCATATTCGTTTAGGAGTTGTCTCGAATAAATTTTTTCATTTTTTGAGTCTCTAACTTCTTTCCATATAATAGCAGCAACTTTTAACTTGTTAGAATAATAGTCGCTAAATTCATCTGAGCAAAAGTCCTTTAGGAATTGATTCCATTGACAAGCTGAATTATCATACTTAGCGTAGTCTGACTCGCCATAATATACTTTGAGCATATCTTGAATTGTAAAGTTTAAGTCATTTTCTGTTTTCACTTTTCTCCATGCCGTTGCCATATCGGCATTGAACTTAAATGGACTAACACCCGTTACTGCAGAAAAATAGTCCCTAAATTTTTGATTAAAGGAAAAAGCACATTCAAGTAATGGTGTACATAATGTTACAACTTCTGTTTGATTTTTGTTTCCATTTCTCTGAGATTTCTCTATTCTATTTCCCATAAAATATTGTTCTATGATACGATTCAGTTCTTGCTTTGTACTTCTATATTCTAATCCAAGTGACTTGCAAATTTTTGAAAGTTCCTCTCTGTACCAATAATATCTAGAAAATTCTTCAAATGACTTTATATCTCTGAAATCAGGTCTACCGTTCTTCAAATAGCCACACCCCCATAAATTCAAATTTATCTTATTATACCAAATATACCCACGCCACATAAAGCTATAAAAGAAAATATTACAATCTTGTAATTACTGTATTTCTATTAAGTTTAACTTTACCTTTTCTTTTGATATAGTCTTCAATATCAAATAAATTCTTCTTATCATAGTCCTCCAAGAGCTTGTAATTCTTATGCTTTGTAATATCGAATTTGTCTGATAAGAACGGTCTGACACCTCGAAGCTGAAAAATACATTTACTGCCATCCATAACCGTTATCTCGTCTTGGCTCATCAGCTCCTTTCCTGTCTTTTGATAATTCAATCCATAGCTATTGGCATTGGAGCGTGTTTCCGATGTATTATACAGGTCTATGGTTTCTTTCCCCAATGTTTCAGATAGCTCTTTAAGTGTTGTCTTTTCCTTTCCGCCCAAGAATAGCGTGCTATCACAGTTGCCCACGATTGTGTCAGCATTATCCTTATATATCGCCTTTAACTGAGATTGCGCCTGCAAGATAATACTTGCTGAAATCTCTCTTGAACGGATTGTTGCAATTAGCTTCTCAAACTTTGGAATTAAGCCGATATTTGCAAATTCATCAAGCAAACACCTTACATGAACAGGTAATCTTCCTCCGTACTCGTCATCTGCCTTATCACAAAGTAGATTAAAGAGCTGTGAGTACATAATAGATACCACAAAGTTAAAAGTATCATCTGTATCAGAGATAATAACAAAGAGCGCTGTCTTTCTATCGCCAAGAGTGTCAAGCTCAAGTTCATCTTCCTTCATCAAGTCTCTAAGCTCCTGAATATCGAAAGGAGCAAGCCTTGCACCACATGATATAAGAATAGACTTCGCCGTTTTTCCCGCAGCCAATTTGTACTTTTTATATTGCTTCACTGCAAAATGTGTTGGCTCTTTCTTTTCTAACGCTTCAAAGAGTCTATCAATCGGATTCATGTAAGTTTCATCATCTTCTCTTACCTCTGAAGCATCTATCATATCAAGGAGTGTCGCAAAGTTCTTTTCTTCTCTTGGAGCTTCATAGAAGATATATCCGATAAGAGCTGTATAGTAGAGTTTTTCGGCTTTGACCCAAAAATCCTCACCTGCTTTTTCACCCTCACCCTTAGTGTTTGCAATGATTGTCTGCACTAATTTGAGTATATCTTTTTCACTTCTAAGGTAGGCGAATGGATTGTATTTCATGCTCTTTTTGAAGTTGATGGTATTTAAGATTTTTATCTCATACCCGTTATCTTCAAGCATCTTACCACACTCAATTACTATCGTTCCTTTAGGATCTGTAACACAATATGACGAGTGCATTTGCATTAGGTTCGGTTTTACATAAAATCTCGTCTTACCTGAGCCTGAACCACCAATAACAAGTACATTTTTGTTACGAGCATACTTTGGATTAGCAGGTCTTCCATTCATTGTTAATCGTTCAGTTTGGGTAAGCAAAATGTTGTTTTGAAACTTTTCATCCATATATGGCTGAATATCTTTTGTCGTTCCCCATCTTGCTGAGCCATACTCTTTCCCCTGTCTGAACTTTTTAGCATTTTTCCCTTTGGTATATACGATAAATTTGATTAAAACAGCTACTACCACGCCCATTATAATATCCGTAGGATGAATACTCGTAATAAAGCTCATCGTATTAATCTCTAATATCCCTTGAAAGATTTTGTCTATCACATCGCCACCCGTATATGCTCGTACATGACGAGAAAAGATATTGCCAACATAGAAAAATGCAAGATAGGGAATGTTCTGCTTTAGAAACTTTACCTTATCTTGCACCTTAAATAAGCCTTTGATGTCCTGTAATATTTTATCTATCATAGGCTCTGCTCCTTTTGTTTATTCTTGATTTTATCTTTGGAAACAGAGTTTTTAGCCATCTCCTTGAACTTCTCAATATTCTTGTGAATTGACTCCTTATTTTTCTCTTTCTTCTCAATATTTGAAAGCACATTTTGAAAAGCTTTATTCATAACTTTTGTATCTTTTGCTTGGAAGAATACTGAATGTGTCCCAGTCTCCTTATCTTTCATCACTGAGAATTTAACGCCATGTTTATTCAATTCTTTTTTTAGTTCTTTTAATTCACCATCTTTAACATTGATTTCTTCAAGCTGACCTTTCTTAACCATATCTTTGAGTTTGACTTCATTTCCCTCAGCCTTGATAAGTTTATCTAAGCCACCATGTTGTTTTGATCTCTGTTGTAACTTCTTTACTTGGCTTAAGATTTCTTGATATGTTGCCTTTAAGACATTAACTTCAATATTAACTACTCTATTAGAAATTTCTTCATTTATCATCAGTAACCTCCTTCCCTCATATCATAACTAACAAGTGCTGTATAATAGGCATCCATATTGCTTGGTGCATTATATGCTGCCGTTAAAATAAATGCTCTTACATTTCTTATTTTTGATTCGTTCTCTGATAAAGCATTTACAAGATACTCCATATGCGAAGAATCTAATTCTCTAAATCTCTCTTGAACAACATATGCTGGTAATTTCGTTTGATTTATTGTGACTGTATCTTCCGCATTTAATACCATAACATCAGCTAAAACTTTAATTATTTCATCAAAGGTTTTAGCAATAATCTTATTGCCCAGTTTCATATGTTCGTTGTATCCTGTGCTTTCTCTTAATTCTTCTAAACAAGATTTATATGATTTTATTTGTTTACGTCCTTCCTCCATTCCGTCCCCTGAATAAAACAGATCTCTTTCATAGATGGGTAGGTGGGAGGAATTCTCTGTAGAAATATCTGAAGTAATCTTTGATGAATTATTTGTAGTAATCTCTGGTAATGGTTCATGCAAGTTGCCATAATGCACTGGTAGATTTTCATCAAATGCATCGGTGCTAAATGCCTCATTGCATTGGTTGATTTTACCCTCTTCCATTGGTGCATTTTGCCCTAATGCATTAGGCATAGCACTTTTACTTACTTGTTCTAATATTTCTCTTTCTTTCTCTTGTTTTCTTTGATTTAGTTCAAGATAAAGTTCTTCTAATTTCTTATCATTTATTGTGTACCACTTCGTTTTATCTCTAGGATCTTTATTATAGTTTCCAACTAAAAGATAGCCCGCTTTTTCAAGCTTAGAAAAAGTTCTCTTTACTGTATCAACACTTAAATAATCAAAATCTTTTTCTTGCCATGCTCGTATTGAGTTATATGTCCAATACTTGCCATCATGATAATTGTTACCAGACTTCTTATTTATCTCAATCCAGTAATTTATTTGTTGAAGCACAAGAGCTTCATTTAAGCCTAATTCTCTAGCTAATGCTTTATTAGCCAGTATAGGTTGTTCATCAAATAAATACATACTCATATCATCGCCTCCTTTCTCTGAAATTTAGGCATAGAAAAAGACGATAGATTTATATTCCATCGTCTTAACTCTCTCTTATATTTCCTTTAATGTATCTTTCGCTACTTCAAGATATGCTGTGATCCAAAGTGCAATTTTAGGTAGCCCATAAGGACTGATCAAGAATGCCAGTAGTAATGCTGCTATTCCTGTTGCCATATCTTTTTGTATAAAGCAAGCTACTGCTCCTATAAATACTAGAAAAGATATTATACCTAAAATCATTCCACTAACTCTTATAATATATTTTAGAAAAGCAATTAGTATCGACAAGAGCAATATTATTGGAAATAAGATAATTTTTAATACCCATCTCATAACATACCTCTCTATTTCTTTGACTTATCCTCTAAACTCTTAATTCCTGTATTGTTCAACTTTTCAATTGACATCAGCTGAGTTCTCGCAAGCTTTCTAAGTTCTATCATTCTTTCTTTTTGTTCCATACCTTTACCAATAAGGATTGCATTATAGCTTTCCATATTTGCTAGTACCAATAATTCATTCAGACTTGCATAGTCTCTCATATTACCTTTCAAATCTGGATTTTCTTCACGCCACTGTTTTGCTCTTTTGTTAAATAAGGCAACATTGAGCATATCTGCTTCACTTGCATATTTATAGGATAACTGTTCGTCGGTAAGATCCTTTAATAGATATTCTTTGATTGCATCTGTATGGATTTTATAGTTAATCTTAGAAATTTCTCTATTCAAATTCCAACCTAACGATAGCTTAGAATTTTCATCTGACTTAAGCCTTTTGTAGTCTTGGATTAAATAGAGCTTAAACTCTGCTGAAATCCATGAAGCAAATTCCATTGCTATATCAGGATGAGCGAACGTTCCTCCACCTCTCCCAGATTTAGAAACAATACCGATCGCATTTGTATTTTCAATCCATCTTTGAGGTGATAATGTAAATGCATTTGTTCCTGCTTCCTTTCTAAAGGAGTCGAATTCGACCCCTTTAAAATTAGGATTGTGAATAGTCTCCCAGAGACCAAGGAATTCAATTGTATCTCTTACTCTTAGCCAGTTTTTAACAACATCTTTAGGTTCATGCACATTTTTGTATCTTGCAATATCCGTTAGACTTATATAGTCATTTTTAAAGTCTTCAGTATAAATTTGAATAGCAAAACCTTTTGCTTCGATCGTGTCTTTTTTCACCTTAGACATGTGAGTTCCTCCTTTATGCTGATGTACTGTTTACAACATTTATTTTCGTAATAACTGCTCTAAACAGCACACCAACGATTCATTTTTTTGATTTTAAACTTTGGTAGAAGCTCTAAAACCCTTGTATTTACTTGACTATTTGCCTGTGTCATTATTATGACACGAAACCCTCTACAAGGATCTAATATAAACATCTTTGTTGCAGGAATATTTACTCCTTCAAGTAATGTAGAATTAGCAATAAGCATTTTTATTTCTGGTAAATCAACATATAAGTCCTCTATAAAATACCTTATTGGCTCTGGTATTGAACCATGATGATAAATAACTCCTTTTTCAATATAATCAGCTAATTTATAATCCTCGTGTACATATTCCCTCAAATCACTAGCAGCTTTATTAAGTCTAAGCATTTGTCTTTCAGGGAGTTTAGAAAATAGTTTAAACGCAAAATTTTCAAGCTTTTTAGGACTGTTTAAATATATTATATTTTTGTTATCACAATTTGTAATAACAACATCTGCGTCGTCTCCTAATTCATTGACCTGTAAATCAATCAGCTTGTCCTTCATCGTAGAATATTGATCTAATAAAACTTTCTTATTGTTCTCCAAATCGTAAAAATAAAACATTTCTGACTTAACATTTTCAACAACACTATACCATTCATCAACATTCGGGAGACATTCAATCTTTAAACTTTCTTTAGATCTTAAGAATGGCGTCAAATATTTGCAAACAAGGTTTTCGTTTCTTTTTTTGCAAATAATAATAACAGAAGCCAAGATCACACTGCGTCTATTTTCATCTGAAAATTCATCTAATATATTATGTGCTTCATCAATAACTAATAAATCAAATTTCAAATTTGGGTTATTCTGTAGCAATCTCAACAGTCTTTCTTGAGTTAACACAGCAATTATTTCATTATCTTTATCACTATACATTTCTGGATATGTTATTATTTTCCTATATCCAAATTTATTTATAATCCTTTTCTTCGTTTGCACCAAAAGAGATTTTGTAGGAGAAATGATACATATTTTTTTAAATTTAGTGTGTTCAATAAATGATAATATCAATTCCGTTTTCCCATACGATGTTGGAGCCACAATAATCTGCGATTTTAATTTTGATTCTGTAGCTTCCTTAAATAATTCAAACTGCCCTATTGTTTGATACGAATTATTCCATTTAAATTCATCACTCTCTATACTATTTATTTCAGTATAGATATTCCCATATCTCTCTGAATAATTTAGATTGTTTTCTATAAATTTTGATATGGGGATAAGCCCTTTATTCAAACTTAATTCGTATAGCGGTTTATAATCATCTGTTATTTTGCTATACAATAAAAATAATCTGTATCCTAATCTTTGTAGATTTTTATTATCCAATCCAGTCAAAAAAATCCCTATAGATAATATTTTTTCTAGTTCTTCATCTGATAACTCTATACCTATCTGTAACTTTTTATATAGTTCTGGAAATTCAGTGTTATAAAGCTTCCTCAATGTTAATTTATCCACTTCAAACCTCCTATACTAATGTCACTAAAAAATCTATTATTGCTTGATATGTTTGTTTTTGTATTGCAATTAATTTCAATTTTGAAAATTTATTAGAGCTTAATATCGAATTGTACAGTTTTCTTAGTTCTATTGAATCTATTGTAGAATTAAATATGCAAAACACAGTACCACCTAAAATAACATTTTTATCGTTGCTTAAACATGAGTTGCTATTTTTATTAAGTATATTAACTATAGTATTTTTTTCACTAGTATCATCCAATGCACTCCTAACGCTATTCACTGCATTTAACCATAATTGTGAATTGTGCATATTCAGTCGTGTATCTAAATCTCTTTTAGCAGTATTGATTCTTTCTCGTACCTTTTCAGTAGAAGTTTTTAGTTTACCTAATTCTCCCGCTTTTGATTCTATAATCCATAAATCTTTATTAGGATCAACAGCAATAATATCAAAACCCTTTTTTACATTTCTTTCTTCTAAATTAAAAAATGGTGAAACTATTTTAATATCAGTAAATTCTCTAATCAGCACATTTAACAATAACTCACCTATCACTCCTACTTTTCTATTTATATTACTTGGAATTCTATGATTTACCAATTCTTTTACAGTTTCATTAAATGAATGATAATTGAGTCCTGAAACAAGAGCATATTCTCCATGACAAATTTCAACCAATTGCTCTTTTATTTTATCCTTTAATTCATCACCTAGATTATGAATTTCTAATATAATACTTTCTCCAATTTTTCTTTCAATTACATCATTCATTATACTTTTCCTTTTATTGTAATTAAGACTTATACTCTCCAGTAGCCTCTCTTATCATTCCGTCATGCCAATCTACCGTTTCTAATGGCATTTCATGATATTTATCAAATACTTCATACAGATACTTATACTTGACCTTATTTTCAATAATCTTCTTCAGAGAATCTGTATCCATTGAAATAATCTTCATGCCTGTAATAGTTTCTTCATCTCTGGTATATAGGATTATTTTTCTATACCTAAAATCTGAAATCACATTTTTATCTAAGTATGTGCTGACAAACAAACTGTAATCGAACGGATTATTAAACCTAATTCTGCAATATCTCCTAAATGTCTTTAAACAGGCTCCATCTCTATTTTTCTTTGATTGTTTCCGCATACAAGAGTTGCTACAAATAATAGCGAATGTTTAAGATAATAGGTGTATGCTTAATATTCATATATAATATCTGCATAACTTCCAGCTACATGTGTCTTAGGCAATAAATTAGCTTCTAATTATAACTTCATGAAGTCCAAGATATTCCATTGTCTTTACTTACTTTATGCCATATATAATTCCCAAAATATATTCAAAGATAGTTGGTATTGCAGTCTCATCTGCAACACTTTATTCTATTCGCTTATCATCTCGTGTTTCAAAATAATTTAGTATCTCTATAAGCACAGAATCATTAAAATTCTAATCAATAAAGTCTATAGGTAATTTATTTCACCTAAGTTTAAAATAATCAAATAACTGCTGACAAACATATCCATTATAATATTCACCGTATGCCTTGAGTTTCTCATTAACAATATATTCTGAATTTTCAAAATGAGACATATAGCCAAGTAGTCCTATAAAACACACTAAGTCATCGGAATAAATTCCTGCATAAGCCTTATACCAAGCATTATCCCATTCACAAATTATCTTATATAATTTTTTATATAATTCCAGTTGAGTTTCATTAAGCTGAAACCATTTTGCATTTAGCAGCCTTTTCTCCGTTCCCTCAGCAAAGGAATGATAGTGTAATTCATCACACAAGGATTTTAACAGCTTTGAAATAATTCCCACCATCATATCTGCCATACGCAAGCCATAACTATCTTTTGAATTTTTCTCTGTCACATTAGACAGTCCCATTACAACTGCAGCTTGCATTGTCCTGCTGGCTTCGTTCTGCTCTCCCTCTTTATCTAAAACTAAGGAGTAATTATTAATCTGTTCTTCCTGCAAATATTTCGCAAAACCGTCAAATGGCATATGATAATCCCATTGCAATTTTGGAATAGCTGAAATATCGTCCAATATATACAGTAAATTTTCAAAGGCTTCATTCTCAAGCTCTTTAAGACTTATATTTGAGCGGTTAAATTCAATTCGTTCTCTAAAAAATCTTTTCAATTCATCTACAAATTCTTCTGGATTATCGTAAATACTTTTGATAACATTCTGAGGACGATAAGTAACAAGAGCTTTTGTAATGGAATACTTAACTGCATCTGCATTTATAATTAAGTTATTCCGATAGCCTTCAAAAAGTTGCAAAACCAAATATTCTATCTTACTCGCAACAGAAAAATACAACTTGGTACTTTCATCGAAAATGGCTAAGAAGTCCATCATAAACTGTATGTTGGCTTTATCGAGCGAAGCAAATCCACATTCAAACTTCTTTTGCTTCAAGGTTGTACTTTTTAATTCTCCGTTTTTATCTTTACGGTCTGCATATTTACTTTCAAAATCCTTATATTTATTGAAAGCTTCTTTTTCTTTTTCTTTAGACCAACCAACTATAACAGTGACAAAATTGTCATAATAATTTGTAGCAGTTACGGTATTATAGTTGATTTTTCTACTGTGTTCAGACTCATCATAATAAAATTTGTATGTATCCATAACTGTTCTGTCTCCTTTTGTTTTTCCCTCGTTACGAATCCATGCGTACAGATGTTCCCTGCTGTGATAACCAAGTTGGTGCACCGTATCTGTAACAGATCCTATCTGATGATAAATACGTAGCACCTTTACCATCTGTCTTTTGAATACATCAATGCCTTCTTTTAGAGTCTCAATATGTGTTCAAGTTTTTATCCGCCCCATCCTCTCCTCAAAGTCATGTGCATTATCTTTTATACTGTTCGATAATTTAAACAAAACTGGAATTTATCTCTACCTTTAAGTAGGCAGTTCTTTACACTCTGTTTCCACTTTCATCAAAAGTATTCTTTAAAGCTTTTTCAGTAGATAATATAATAACAACAAAACTTATCATTTGAATTATTGTAATACCAAGTCCTATCCACCCTATTCTATCAATTGACTTATTAATCACTGTAGGCATAATTGCAATTGTCAATATCAACGATGGAAAAAACATATATATCGACATTCTTGCACAATATTTTTGTGCAAAATCCCATGTATCTTGATTTTTCATAGACTGCTTCGTTCTATATCCACTTGCATTATTAATCGTTTTGAGCTTCGGGCATAAATGCCAAGTTAATAATAACGCAGCAGGTATTAATAATGTGATGATGAACATAAATATCCAAAACCCCATATTTTACACCTCCTCCACAACTTCAAATATTTCATTATCATTTTCCACAAAAGCCAGATGATGGAAGGCTTATAGTTTGATAAGTGCCAATTTAATCAATTATGTTTAGTTCATTTAGTTATAAAATATAGAACGGTTATCAATTCAAATACCCTAAACCCGCAATATACAAATAATTTATCATACATATGCACTTAATCCAATACATATAGTTCTTATAAGAAATCAATTCAACTTCGCACCTTGTACTTGTTTCTTGGACAGTCTTGGCGGAGGACACACATCAATCACTGACACGCCGTAGACTGTGCCAATCAGCTTCGCTATCGCTCGCTTCTCGGACAGTCCTTGCGGAGGAACTACATCGGAATCCAGATGCATCGTCGACTGCAACCACTCAACTGCGCACGTTGTGCTTGTTTCGTGGGCAGTCTTGGTGGAGGACCTACAATCAAAAAGGCTACCCTTCATTAGAGGGACTATCCCAAAATCCAACACGCCGTAGACTGTTCCCAATCAGCTTCGCTGTCGCTCGCTTCTTGGACAGTCCTGGCGGAGGAACTACATCGGAAAAGGGACAATGCACATTTTGTGCATTGTCCCTTTTTCGTGTAGTTCCATCATTCAAACTCCACCGTTCCCGGTGGCTTCGAGGTCAGATCATAGAACACTCTATTCACGTGATCCACCTCATTTATTATTCTATTCATCACCTTCTGCAGCACTGACCATGGGATTTCCACCGCCTCCGCCGTCATGAAGTCGACTGTTTCGACCGCACGGATCGCAACCGCATAGTCATACGTACGGAAGTCACCCATTACGCCGACTGATCTCATATTAGTTAGAGCTGCGAAGTACTGGCTGATTGAGCCTTCGAGACCCGCCTTTGCTATCTCTTCGCGGTAGATCGCATCAGCTTCCTGCACTATCTTAACCTTCTCAGCTGTTACTTCGCCGATGATTCTGATGCCGAGTCCTGGTCCTGGGAATGGCTGACGGTCAACCAGATAGTCTGGGAGACCGAGTTCTCTTCCTAGTGCTCGCACTTCGTCCTTGAACAGCATGCGGAGTGGCTCGATTATCGCCTTAAAATCAACGTGTTCTGGCAGTCCGCCCACGTTATGGTGTGACTTGATAACTGCCGACTTGCCGAGGCCGCTCTCGATGATATCTGCGTATATCGTTCCCTGTGCCAGGAAGTCCACTGCACCTATCTTCTTCGCTTCCTCTTCGAACACTCTGATGAACTCCTCACCGATAATCTTACGCTTCGTCTCTGGGTCTGTCACGCCAGCGAGCTTTGCGTAATATCTCTCCTGAGCATTTACACGCACGAAGTTGAGGTCGTACTCACCCTTGCTGCCAAATATCTCTTCAACCTGATCGCCCTCGTCCTTACGGAGTAGTCCGTGGTCCACGAACACGCAGGTCAGCTGCTTGCCGATTGCCTTTGCCATAAGTGCCGCAACTACGCTGGAATCAACGCCGCCAGAGAGCGCAAGTAGCACCTTTCCGTCTCCAACTTTCTCGCGAATCTCTGCAATTTCCTTCTCAGCGAAGGAATCCATCTTCCAATCCTGCTCGCACTTACACACGCCTAGTATGAAGTTGCTAAGCAGCTCTGTGCCCTCTGCCGTATGATTTACCTCTGGGTGGAACTGAACTGCATAGTAGCCCCTCGCCCTATCTTCCATACCTGCAACTGGGCAATTTTCTGTATGTGCCGTAATCGTGAAGCCTTCTGGAACCTCGCTGATATAGTCAGTGTGGCTCATCCATGTTACGGTCTCGTCGCTAAGTCCTGCAAAGAGGCCTTCCTTACAGTCAACCACTGTATCGGTGCGGCCGTACTCGCTCGTCGGAGCTGTTCCGATCTTACCGCCAAGCACGTGTGCCATAAGCTGTGCGCCATAGCAGATGCCGAGTATCGGTAGCCCTAGCTCAAACACTCCTCTGTCGATTGCTGGTGCACCCTCTCCGTATGCGGACTGCGGTCCACCTGTAAATATGATGCCACATGGGTCGAATTCCTTGACCTTATCAACTGTTATGCTTTCGAAATTATGGACTTCCGAGTACACGCCGAGTTCACGAACCCTGCGGGCGATGAGCTGGTTGTACTGTCCGCCAAAATCAATAATTAATATCTTGTTAGCCATTATCGCTCCTAACGTCTTACTGTTGCTACGCTATTGTCCTTGAGTACAACGTCGTGCGCTCCACCCTCGATGATGCTTGTCGCCGATACGAGTGTGAGCTTCGCATTCTGCTGTAGCTCTGGAATCGAGAGAACCCCGCAGTTGCACATCGTCGACTTAACCTTGTCTAGAGAGAGGTTTACGTTATCGTGCAGCGATCCTGCATATGGAACGTAGGAGTCAACGCCTTCCTCGAACTTGAGCTTGCTATCGCCGCCGAGGTCATATCTCTGCCAGTTACGAGCTCTCGCAGAACCTTCGCCCCAGTATTCCTTCATGTAGTTGCCATTTACCATAACCTTAGCGGATGGTGACTCGTCAAATCTTGCAAAGTATCTTCCTAGCATGATGAAGTCCGCGCCCATAGCGAGTGCTAGCGTCATGTGATAGTCGTACACGATTCCGCCGTCGGAGCAGATTGGAATGTACTCACCTGTCTTCTCGAACCACTCGTCTCTTGCTGCTGCAACCTCGAGCACTGCAGATGCCTGTCCGCGTCCGATTCCCTTCTGCTCTCTAGTGATGCAGATGGAGCCGCCACCGATTCCGACCTTGATGAAGTCTGCGCCGCTCTTAGCGAGGAAGTCGAAACCTTCCTTATCTACGACGTTACCAGCACCGATTTTAACTGTATCGCCGTACTTCTCTCTAACCCACTTGAGGGTTCTAGCCTGCCACTCAGAATATCCCTCTGAGGAGTCGATTGTAAGCACGTCTACGCCTGCCTCTACGAGAGCTGGGATTCTCTCCTCGTAGTCACGAGTGTTGATTCCTGCACCTACGATGAAGCTCTTGTTGTCGTCGAGTAGCTCGTTAGGATTCTGCTTGTGAGAGTCATAGTCTTTTCTAAATACAAATGCTACTAGGCATCCGTCCTTATCCACGATTGGCAGCTGGTTTACCTTGTTCTCCCATATGATGTCGTTTGCCTCGGATAGAGTGATTCCAGCGTTGCCGTACACGATGTTCTCGAGAGGTGTCATGAACTCAGAAACCTTAGTATCTGTGCTGAGTCTGCTAATTCTGTAGTCCTTGCTTGTAACGAGGCCGACTAGCTTGCCGTGGCCTGTGCCGTCATCTGTAACCGCTACCGTCGAGTGTCCGGAGTTCTTCTTAATTGCGAGAACGTCAGCAAGTGTACTGTCAGGCTTTACGTTGGTATCACTTGGTACGAAGCCTGCCTTGTAGGACTTAACCTTCTTGACCATTGCCGCCTGGCTCTCGATTGACTGAGAACCGAAGATGAAAGAAATTCCACCCTCCTTCGCTAATGCAACCGCCATCCCGTCATCAGAAACAGCCTGCATTACTGCGGAAACAAGTGGAATATTTGCCTTGATCTTAGGCTCCTCGCCTTTCTTGAATTTAGTAATCGGAGTCGCGAGCGACACATTCTCAGGCCTAGCATCTGCGCTAGAATATCCAGGCACTAGAAGGTACTCGCTAAATGTTCTTGATGGTTCTGTTAGAACGATTGCCATTTTGCACCTCTCTCTTTCTATATATGAAAATCAAATTGTAAGTTAAGATATTAATTGAAAATTATAGCACAATAGGGTGGTTTTCGGTAGTGGTTGGAGCGGAAAATATAATAAAAAAGCTGTGGCCAAGCGAATCGCCCAGCCACAACCCCATGATTTAATTTTTATGTAATCACTAGCTTCGGTTATGATTTTGGTTCATTAACTTTCTGTTTGTGACTATCTAATCTCGTATACCCTTTTTAGAAACTAAGTTCTAATCTAGTATATCCCCTATTTGTGGCTACACTCTAGTCTTGTGTTCCCTTTTGTATCCCCTTGAACTACGCTCTAATCTCGTATGTCCCTTCCTGAGGCTCCTCGTATGTGAGTCCTGCAGGCTCGAACATTCCCTTTACGATTTCTGATCTGAGCACATAGTAGAGTTCATCCTCTTCATTAGCCCAGTGCTGAGCGTGAATGTCCATGTTGCGCCTCCATGTGATGGAGTCGTCTGTCTGGCTGATCATCTCATTTACATTGTCACAAGGCATACCGTCGAGCAGTGTGTTGTTGAGGTATCCGAAAGCTACATCTGGTTTAGTTCCAGCTGGCACCGCATTTAGCTCGCCGAAGCGTCTAGCTGCCTGCTTTAGATCCTCTACTCTTGCAGGGTTTGCTGATGCGATAGTCTGAACTAGCTTCGCATATCTGCTCTCTGCATCTGCAATTCTTGCCTGAAGGCTGCCGTGAATGTTGTCAGGGTCAACCGCCTCTTCAAGCGGACGTCTATCGTAGCTGTGACACTCATTTGCAAGCTCCTCTGTTAGCTCGCTCCATCCCTCTGCCTTTCCAGCATCGATCAGAGCGTCTGTTAGGTCTTCCTGAAATATAATCTTGTCATATAGCCACTGATGTATAGGTCCTAGAAATAAACTCATCGTTACCTCCTATTTACCAAGGAATAGCTCGATATCGTCGTCTACTGTTCCGATTCCTGCGATTCCGAAGTTCTCGACAAGTACGTTTGCAACGTTTGGCGAGAGGAATCCTGGTAGTGTTGGTCCTAGGTGGATGTTCTTAACACCGAGGTATAGAAGTGCGAGAAGTACGATTACAGCCTTCTGCTCATACCAAGCGATGTTGTAAGCGATTGGTAGCTCGTTAACGTCATCTAGTCCAAATACTTCCTTGAGCTTGAGCGCGATCAATGCTAGTGAATATGAGTCGTTGCACTGTCCTGCGTCGAGCACGCGTGGAATTCCACCGATGTCTCCAAGGTCTAGCTTGTTGTACTTGTACTTAGCGCATCCTGCTGTGAGGATTACTGTATCCTTAGGTAGAGCCTTTGCAAAATCTGTGTAGTAGTTTCTAGACTTCATTCTGCCGTCGCAGCCAGCCATTACGAAGAACTTCTTGATTGCTCCAGACTTAACTGCCTCAACTACTGTATCTGCTAGTGCAAATACCTGCTCGTGTGCAAATCCACCTACGATCTCTCCAGTCTCGATCTCTGTTGGTGCTGGGCACTTCTTAGCTAGCTCGATAATCTCAGAGAAGTCCTTAGTCTCACCGTACTTGCCGTCGATGTGCTTGCATCCTGGGTATCCTGCTGCACCTGTTGTAAATAGTCTATCCTTGTAGCTATCTGCTGGTGGCACGATGCAGTTTGTAGTCATCAGGATAGGTCCGTTGAATGTCTCGAACTCTTCCTTCTGCTTCCACCATGCATTTCCGTAGTTACCAGCGAAGTGCTCGTACTTCTTGAATGCTGGGTAGTACTGTCCTGCGAGCATCTCAGAATGTGTATATACATCTACGCCTGTTCCCTCTGTCTGCTCTAGAAGCATCTCGAGGTCCTTTAGGTCGTGACCTGAAATCAGGATTCCTGGGTTCTTTCTAACACCGAGATCTACCTTTGTGATCTCTGGGTTTCCGTAAGCAGATGTGTTTGCCTCGTCGAGTAGAGCCATACCATCTACACCATACTTACCTGTCTCTAGTGTAAGTGCAACTAGGTCATCTACTGATAGAGAATCGTCTAGTGTAAGTGCTAGAGCCTTCTGCATGAAAGCATCAACCTCTACGTTGTCCTTAAGTAGAGCATTTGCATGCTTGCTGTAAGCGGAAAGTCCCTTTAGTCCGTAAGTGATGAGCTCTCTTAGCGATCTTACATCTTCGTTCTCAGTGGATAGAACGCCAACCTCTGGGCTTGCAGCCTTAGCAGCGAACTCACCTACGCAGCCGTTCCACTTTGCAGCCTCTGGAAGCTTGCTTGCATCGTCAAGCTGCTTTAGTAGCTGCTCCTTACATGTTAGCGTCTCAACGATCTTAGCTGTGATTGCTTCATCGTCGAAGTTAGCATTCGTGATAGTTGTGAATAGGTTGAGCGACACTAGGTGGTTTACCTGCTCGCTCACTTCCTTACCCTCAGCTCTTAGCTGTGTAGTTACTGCAGAAAGTCCCTTAGTTACGTATACGAGCAGATCCTGTAGTCCTGCTGTCTCTGGAAGCTTGCCGCAAACTCCTCTCATAGTACATCCTGTGCCCTTTGCTGTCTCCTGGCACTGATAACAAAACATACGGTTTTCCATGTGTTTCTCCTTTCACTGTTATATAACGTCATTTGTTTTTTGCTTTAATTAATGTTTGCTTTAAGTTTATGGCACAAGCATATCATTAAAAAAAGATGGAATCTGTAACTAATGTTACAATTCCATCTTTTTATTTTTGTTTTTGAATTAATGCATTTATCTACGTTAGTTGCGTTCTATCTGCATTAATTATATGCGAATAAATGATTCACCATCAGTTGAGCGCCTCGATTTCTGCAGGGTCAAGAACATATATCTTGCGCCCTTTTATCTCGATTAAGCCATCGTCCTGCATCTTCATAAGCTCTCTCGAAACCGACGGTCTAGTCACTCCCAGGAATTCAGCTAAACCTTCTCTCGTCATATTGATCGGCTTGCTCATATCCCTGTCGTTATAGACGAGCAGCATCTTAGCGATCTTCTGGCGGAGAGTCGGACAAGATAGAATCCTGAGCCTCATATTTAGCGCGTAGGCGTTTCTCGCAAAGCTCATAAGCATGTTATTGATCAGATGATTGTGATAGTCACATCCGCTCGCGCATGTCCCAGACATGAACTCGCGTGGTAGCGCAATAACCTTGGTATCGCAAGTAGCCTGCGCGAATACACCGTACTTCTCTTTGCCGAGAAATAGCAGTATATCTCCGAACACCTCTCCCGTATCCGTGAAGTTTCCGATAATTCTCCTATTGCCATCGAATGAATCATAGCCGATTCTCACTCCACCCTCTAGGAGGATGTGAAGCTTTGTTGGTTCATCCTCTTCAGTGAATATCATGTCCCCCTTCTTGAACGAGAGGCAGAGTGCACCGCTGCATGTAAAGCAGTTATGCACTTCGTCTACCGTCATATTATCGAAAAGAGGGCTCACCATGAGGCGTTCAGCTATTACTCTATCCGTCTTTGATGATGCTCTTGCTGCCATATCCCTCGCCTATTACATCATGCCCATTCCGCCGCCTGCAGGCATTGCAGGTGCAGCTGGCAAGTCTTCCTTAATCTCTGAAATTCCAGCCTCAGTAGTGAGAAGCATGCCTGCTACACTCGAAGCGTTCTGAAGTGCAGATCTTGTAACCTTAACTGGGTCAACGATACCAGCTTCAATCATGTCTACATACTCCTCTGTTGCTGCGTTAAATCCGACGCCCTTCTTGGACTCCTTAACCTTAGCAACGATTACGCTGCCTTCATATCCTGCGTTCTCAGCAATCTGTCTAACTGGCTCTTCTAGTGCCCTAACAACGATTCTTGCACCCGTCCTCATATCTCCGTCAAGGCTCTCAGCATACTCAGAAACCTTGTCGATTGCAGAGATAAGCGATGTACCACCACCTGCAACGATGCCTTCCTCAACTGCAGCTCTAGTAGCATTTAGAGCGTCCTCGAGTCTAAGCTTCTTATCCTTAAGCTCTGTCTCTGTAGCAGCTCCAGCATTGATAACTGCAACTCCACCTACTAGTTTAGCAAGTCTCTCCTGCAGCTTCTCTCTATCGAAGTCAGAAGTTGAGTCCTCAATCTCTCCCTTGATCTTCTCCACTCTCTCTTCGATTTCAGACTTATCTCCAGCACCGTTTACGATTACTGTGTGATCCTTATTAACCTTAACAGTTCCAGCCTTACCGAGCATATCCACTGTAGCTTCCTTGAGCTCATATCCTAGCTCCTCGCTGATTACAGTACCGCCTGTGAGGATTGCAATATCCTCCATCATAGCCTTTCTTCTGTCGCCAAATCCAGGGGCCTTTACAGCTACTACATCGAGTGTTCCTCTCAGCTTGTTAACTACTAGTGTTGCAAGTGCCTCACCATCTACATCATCTGCAACGATGAGCAGCTTCTTGCCTGACTTCATGATATCCTCAAGAAGCGGTACTAGGTCCTGAATGTTGGAAATCTTCTTATCTGTAAGAAGGATGTATGGGTTATCGAGAACTGCTTCCATCTTCTCAGAATTAGCTGCCATATATGGTGATAGATATCCTCTGTCGAACTGCATACCCTCAACTACGTCTAGTGTAGTTCCGAGTGATCTCGACTCCTCAACTGTGATTACGCCATCAGTTCCAACCTTCTCCATAGCCTCGGATATTAGCTCACCAATCTCTCTATCTCCAGCAGATACAGATGCAACCTGAGCTACACTCTCCTTATCATCTACTTTAACTGCGCTGTTCTTGAGGTACTCAACTGCAACCTCTACAGCACCGCTGATTCCCTTCTTGAGAACCATTGGATTAGCTCCAGCAGTTACGTTCTTGAATCCTTCGCGAACGATTGCCTGTGTGAGAAGTGTAGCTGTAGTAGTTCCGTCACCTGCTACATCGTTAGTCTTTGTAGCAACTTCCTTAACTAGCTGAGCTCCCATGTTCTCTACCTGGTCCTCGAGCTCGATCTCCTTAGCGATTGAAACACCGTCGTTAGTGATAAGTGGTGATCCATACGATCTCTCTATGAGAACATTTCTGCCCTTAGGTCCAAGTGTAATCTTAACTGTATCTGCAAGCTTGTCTACGCCTGCGAGGAGCTTTCTTCTAGACTCCTCTCCATAATGTAAATCCTTTGCCATTTTAGCTTCCTCCTATATATGCACCAATCACGGTGCGTGATTATATTTAAACTACTGACTCTACAGCCATTATGTATATCTGCCTCTCCTAGTAGCACTCTCTATACTTATATAGAGGCTAAGCAATTACTCGATAACTGCCAATATATCCCTCTGGCTCATGATGATATAATCCTCGCCACCATACTTGAGCTCTGTACCGCCGTACTTCGAGAATATAACCTTATCTCCTACCTTTACTTCCATCTTCTCGTCCTCAGTTCCTGGACCTACTGCGAGAACCTCAGCCTCCTGTGGCTTCTCCTTGGCACTTGCCGAAAGTATCAGACCGCCTTCAGTCTTCTCAAGTGCTTCGCTACGCTTAATAACAACTCTTGCGCCTAGTGGCTTTATTCCTATACTCATTTGTAACCTCCTGATTATACGCTTTATTCGTATTGTTAGCACTCAATAATCAAGAGTGCTAACCTTCATAACATAATTTTACTCAGCCCCTTATGCATTGTCAACACAGCACTATGAATTAAATGTGAAAATATCTTCACTGCATGCTTCTATAGTAATAGAACAGATACTGCTGTGCTATGCCGCCTAGTTCGCCGAAGTGCTCATCAGCAAACTTCTGCATACCCTTGATATCCTTGATATCAAAGCCGTATAGATCAACCATTATCTTCTTCATCCAGATATCAATCGGAAATGCCGTAAAGTCTCTGAGCCCGAATAGAAGTATGCAGTTTGCGACTTTAGGGCCAACACCAAGATAAGATAATAGAGCCTTATGTTTCTCCTCCGTTGTTCCCGTAGGCACTCCGTGCTCAGCGAAATGCTTAGGAGCTGATACTAGGTATGCGTTTCTATATCCGAGCTTTAAGTCCGCAAGTTCTTCAAGCGTAGCTTTCGACAGCTGCTCCGGCGTAGGAAATGCATATCTCACCTCGCCCATGAATTCACCGATTTCAGTGCCGTAGTTCTTCGCAAGTGACTCAATGCATTTCTTAATCCTAGGTATGTTGTTGTTCTGCGAGACTATGAATGAGATCAGAACCTCCCAGTAGTCCTGATTAAGTATCCTGATGCCGTGACACACATCTATAGACTTCGCTAGCTTAGGCTCACCAGCGAGAAGTGCTCTCTTCATCGCTCCATAGTCAGTATCCAAATCAAAGTAGCTATGCCAATACTCCTCACTACCGCCCGTGCACTCGATTATAAGCGAGCACGAATCGCCATCATGCTCGAGCGAAACGTGTGCCGCATGACCTCCTGCAACACCTATGTATGAACCATCCTCACATTCATTCCAGCGAAAGCACTGACCACACTCGAACACGTGAGGTAGCTCTATATCATGTAAATTATCAAATCTAATAACCTTAATATCGTTCATAACCCCTTCCTTTCATAATGGCTATTATACATGAATTTTCGGTCATGATTTATAGGAGTTCAAAATAAAAAGACCGCCAGAAGGCTTCTAAAGGCGGTCTCTTATGTTACAGCTATGCAAAATCAGTCGATTATCATAGTTACTACTCCGAAATTAGTGCATTTTTCGCTATTGAAAATTTCAATACGGGTTTTCGTCACAGTGTTTTATTAACTGATTTAATATGCAGTTTTGCTTCATAGTTTTATTGATTACGAGTTTTACTTCACTGCAATAATTTCAACTTCGCAGAGTGCTCCTGCTGGAAGCGCTGTGATTGCAACGCATGATCTAGCTGGCTTTGAAGTGAAATACTTAGCATATACTTCATTGAAATCCTTGAACTCTGACATGTCGAGGATATAACAAGTTGTCTTAACTACGTTATCGTAAGTCATGCCGTTAGCCTTGAGAATCTCGCCTACATTTTTGCAAGCCTGCTCGCACTGACTCTGCACATCCTCGCCAGCGAACTTCCCTGTCTCAGGGTCGATTCCGATTGCACCAGAAGCGTAAAGTGTATTTCCCGCCATCACTGCCTGTGAGTATGGTCCTAGAGCTGCAGGTGCAGTCTTGATATCAGTATATTCAAACATTTATCTACCTCCAAAATAATAATATAGAGAAATATTTATTACATTTTGATTGTAACACCGGGGCGCAACCAGTTCAAACGGTTATGGAGCTGTTGCGGCACCAATTCTGCTGATTTTCCACTGAGAAGTGTAGCTAGCGAAGCTGGAGCTATGGTGTAGAAATGATTTCCTTATCTTATATGAAATGAACACCTTGAACTCTGTTAAATAAACACCTTGAACTCCGCCCAGATTCTTCCCTTCTTGGAGACCCCCGAGAGCTCAGAAAGTATCGCCTTACCTTTGCCGCGGAGCACTATCGTATCACCTTCATTGATACGCTTATCTACCTTGGTAACTTCCTCGTGGTTTACAAAAACGATGCCTCCTTTGATGGCTCTCACCGCTTCGCTCCGCGAGACATGGAACGCCGCTGACACCACATTGTCTAGTCTTGGCGAAGAAAGTGTGTCTCTAACCGCTTTCACCCTCTGCTCGGGTACTTCCAGTTCGCCTATATCAGAGGCTGTAATCTGGAGATTTGTATGACCGGCACTGTGAAATTCGGCTAGAAGGAAATCCACAATTTCAGAATTCACAATCATGTCGGCACCATTGTCATTTACAAGGATATCACCGATCACAGACCTATCAAGCCCAAGCGAGAGCACAGACCCGAGATAATCCCTATGCGTGAGCTTTCTGCCGCCTGGAACCACCTTGATGTGAAGTACCGAAAGCGGTGAAATCATCTCTAGCGTTTCCTCGAGAGTATCAGCGTATCCATCTGGAACGAACATGATAATCCGTCTCTCGGCATCATCATACCCTCCGTAGAAAAAAGATTTGACATCACTTCTTCCCTTCACGATGCGCATGGCAAGCGACTGCTCGTGCATGTTAAGAAAGCCTGTCGCAGTAATGTAGCTACCACGCTCGCACTGCTCGAGCTTATCCTCTATTCTCGCTGTAATAATCTTGTCGTTATCCATTTCTTTCCTGTTCAAATATTATGCTGTTTTTTAAATCAAGCCTTACCTGATTCTGTTATCAGCCTTAAAGCTCGTTCACCGCTGTGACAACCAATCTTCCGTCTCGAAACACGAACTCTATATCGACGTTCACAAACGCCATCTTGCATGGCTTTGCAGAATCCCTATCATAGGCATCCCTTGGATCAAGCTCAAGAATCCTTATGAGTGGCGCGCGAAACTCTTCATCGACTTTTGCAAGTAGGTCATCTGGAAATTCGACATCAATCGAATTATCAATGCTCTTTGCAAACCCTTCATCTGCCTCTGTGATGATATCACTATATGGGATATACGGCTTGATGTCGTATATCGGCGTGCCATCGAGTAGATCTGCCCCTTCGACGATGAGTCTGAGCTGACCATTATCATCTCGTATCTCGAGGAGCTTGACTGCAGATATGCCAAGTGAGTTTGGCCTATATGGCGACCTCGTAGCAAATACGCCCTTTCGTATATCCCCGCCGAGGCGAGGTGGTCTCACGGTAGGCTTCCACGCAGGATGCTCCTCGGTCATATCTATCTTGGTGTCCGAAAATCCCCAAATTAGCCAAATGTGAGAGAACTCTTCGAGTCCTCTCACAGCGTCAGGATTATTAAATTCGTCGCCGAAGACTACCTCCGACTTAAGGCCCTGTACGAGCCTTGGCTGCCTCGGAATACCGTACTTCTGCTTGAAAGCAGATCTCATTACAGCAACCTGGCGAATCTCATGTATGTCGTTCATTATCCTGTCCTATACCTGATTGACGTATCATCTGATTAGAAGCTTACGATTAGAAGTTCTCACTTCTGATTTGACTTTGAGCAGTTATGCGTCGTATTTTGCCTTGTGCGTAGCACTATGCCCACACGAAATCCTTTGGTGAAGAACCTATCTCAAAGTGATACTTAACTATGCCAGCATCTAGCTTAGTAAATGGTCCGAAGCCAGGCTTTATCTTCACTCTATCTCCGCTTATCGCAAAGGTAAACTTCTGCTGGTTCATAGCTGTCGGTGCTAGGAGCGCCATCTCAATGCCCTTCTTGAACCACTCAGGAGTGTCCTCGAAGCTTGAAATCCTCGAAGATTTGCCATCGAAGACATCTTCTGGCTTCTTAGACTTCCTGCTAGCTCCCGTCGTGCATCCATAGCCTAGGGTAATTACGGCAACGATCTTCTCATCGTGTCCGACATCAATCGCTTCCTTGACCTTCTTATAGGTTCCACCTACCCAGCAAGTGCTGAGCCCGTGCTGCACACAGCGGATCACTAGCTTCTCACCGTAGTATCCCGCCTTTTCATCGAGGTCTTCACGCTTCCTACCGACTACGGCAATGTAATTTTTAACATTTGAGAATTTGCCGTATTTTGCAAGTAGACTCGAGAATGCCTTTGGCTCATCCTGTATAAGCTGAAAATGCATATCTCCCTCGCGATTACACTGCTGAATCATGACCTTAAGATCCTCTGCTACCTTCGCATCGATAGGCCTGTCCTCGTAAGCACGCACGGAGTGTCTCACCTTTACACACTCTCTGATGTTCATAGCCCCCTCCTCTAGTTGAATAATACCTAATTATAACACTAAGCGTCGATTGTGGACACCTTAAATGTTATATCATCAAGCGCTTTTAGAAGGACTCTCACAGTATCGAGTGAGGTGAGCGTAGTCACGTTATTTTCAGCAGCACACTTTCTGATGCGGCTACCCATAGAATTTGCATCTACGGATCTGATGTCTCCGATGTTAATCAAGTATGTCACGTATCCCTGTCTGAACTCATCCATAACTGCATCTAGGCTGTTATCAGTGTGCTTGAAGCTTCTGGTCTTTACGCCGTTATTTTTGAGGAACTGCGCCGTACCTTCTGTCGCCTCGATATTGAACCCAAGGTCGTAGAAACCTCTGATTAGTGGCAGTGCATCCTCCTTAGATTCGTCGTTAATCGATGCAAATACCGTTCCGTAATTCTGCATTCTCATGCCCGCTGCCTGCATAGCCTTGTAAAAAGCTCGCATCATATCATCGTCATACCCGATGGCTTCGCCAGTAGATTTCATCTCAGGAGATAGTCTTATATCCATTCCTGATAGCTTTGCAAATGAGAACGCTGGCACCTTTACATACCATCTCTTCTTCTCGAGTGGCTTTAACCCCTTGAATCCCTGCTCCTCTAGGCTGATGCCGAGCATTACCTTGGATGCTATATCAGCGAGGTTATATCCTGTTGCCTTGGATAGGAATGGAACGGTTCTCGAGGATCTAGGGTTTACCTCAATTATATATACATTTTCAGAAGCATCGACGATGAACTGGATGTTGAATAGACCGCAAATGCCTATTCCTAGGCCCAGCTTCTCCGTATACTCTCTGATAGTCTCCTTTACCTTCTCTGAGATGGAGCATGGCGGATAGATGCTAATCGAGTCTCCAGAGTGCACACCTGTGCGCTCAACGAGCTCCATGATGCCAGGGATAAATACATCCTTGCCATCGCAGATCGCATCCACCTCTATTTCCTTTCCGCGGATATAGTGGTCAACGAGCACTGGTTTATCTTCGTCGATCTCCACGGCTGTTCTCAGGTACTGTCTGAGCTGAGTCTCGTCCGCTACAATTCTCATCGCTCTACCACCGAGCACGAAGCTTGGTCTAACGAGCACTGGATAGCCGATCTCCTTAGCAACAGCGCAGCCCTCATCTATATCTGTTACCGCTTTTCCTTCTGGCTTAGCGATACCGAGCTCCTGGAGCAGCTTGTCGAACTCATCTCTATCTTCGGCAGAGTTGATTGCAGCGCAGTCGGTTCCGATAATATTTACGCCTCTCTCGTCGAGTGCATTTGCAAGGTTTACAGCGGTCTGCCCTCCGAGTGAAACAATTACTCCATCCGGTTTCTCTAGTCTAAGGATGTTCATTACATCCTCGATGCAGAGTGGCTCGAAGTATAGCTTATCTGCCGTAGTATAATCTGTAGAAACTGTCTCAGGGTTATTATTTATGATTATAGCTTCGCAGCCTTGACTACGGAGAGTTCTCACCGCCTGAACAGTCGAATAATCGAACTCAACGCCCTGTCCTATTCTAATTGGCCCTGAACCGAGAACTACAACCTTTCTCCTTCCAGAATCCCTAGTCTTCTTGGTCTCACTTCCGTCAAATGTCGAATAGAAGTATGGCACGTATGCATCCTTAGACCCTGCGCACGAGTCTATCATCTTGTACTCTGGAAAGAGGGAAACTGCCTCACGAAGCTTCCACACCTCCTGCTCAGTTGTGCCCCAGAGCCTTGCAATCTCTACATCCGAGAAGCCATGTTGCTTTGCTATCCTCAGTCTTGCGACATCGTTTTTGTTAGCCTTTAGGTCGTTCTCTATGGAGATGATATTCTCAAACATCTCTATGAAATACTCATTTATTGCCGTCAGTTCACATATCTCCGCCTTGCTCACTCCTCTTCTCAGAAGCTCTGCTATGGCGAATATTCTATCGTCACGACCCTCAGTTATATACTCCTTCATCTCGTCAGTTTCCCAAGTATCGAACTTCTCCATGTATATGTGGGAAACACCTATTTCAAGGGAGCGAACGGCTTTAAGAATGCTCTCTTCGAGATTCATACCGATGCTCATAACTTCTCCAGTGGCTTTCATCTGCGTTCCTAGCTTGTTATCTGCATCTGCAAACTTATCGAACGGGAACCTAGACACCTTGCTCACAACATAGTCAACGGCAGGCTCTACCGAAGCGGGCTGGTCTATAATCTCGATTTCATCCAGTGTCATGCCCACTGCAATCTTGGCTGTGATTCTTGCGATTGGGTATCCGCTTGCCTTGGACGCAAGTGCGGATGAACGAGAAACCCTTGGGTTTACCTCGATTAAGTAGTATTCAGACGAATTTGGATTTAGCGCAAACTGCACGTTGCAGCCACCTTCTATCTGAAGTGCACGGATGATCTTAAGCGCACTATTCTTAAGCATCTCGTTGTCTTCTTTGCTTACAGTCTGGGTTGGGCAGATTACTATCGAGTCGCCTGTGTGTACTCCAACTGGGTCGAGGTTTTCCATATCGCAGACTGCGATTGCTTTATCAGTGCCATCTCTCATTACCTCGTACTCTATCTCCTTGAAGCCTTTGATGCTCTTCTCGATTAGTACCTGATGAGTTGGTGAGATGGATAGCGCACGCTTTATAAGCTCTTTAAATTCCTCTTCGTCATATGCAAATCCACCGCCCGTACCACCGAGTGTGAACGCTGGACGGAGAACTACAGGGAAGCCGATTTCCTTTGCGATTTCAAGTCCGTGCTCTTCGCTATTTGCAATGTCCGACTGGATTACCGGCTCGCCTAGATCTTCGCAAAGCTCCTTGAAAAGTTCTCTATCCTCAGCACGCTCGATGCTGCTACTCCTAGTTCCGAGAAGCTCTACACGGCACTCCTTGAGTACGCCCTTCTTCTCGAGCTGCATAGCAAGATTTAAACCTGTCTGTCCGCCGATACCTGGAAGAATTGCATCGGGCCTCTCATATCTGATTATCCTAGCCAGATACTCGAGAGTGAGTGGCTCCATATACACCTTGTCTGCCATAGATGTGTCCGTCATGATGGTTGCTGGATTGGAGTTACAGAGCACTACCTCATATCCCTCTTCCCTTAGAGCAATACATGCCTGTGTGCCCGCGTAGTCGAACTCTGCCGCCTGACCGATTACGATAGGTCCTGAACCGATAACTAGAATCTTCTTGATGTCACTTCTTTTTGCCATTTTTTCCACCTTTCCTGTTTCCACATCTACATTAATTTTAAAAAAAAGACTTCGATCACTGGAATAACAATTCCAATGTCGAAGTCCTAATCTACGTTACTATATTCAAGATACGAGTCGCGAAACATTCGCTTCTTCATCTTTCTGCCTCTTTCTTATGTGCTTCAATATTTTTAAACCTTAAGTATTCTAGCACACTTATTCAATTTGTCTAGAGGTAAATTAAAATTTTTTGCAAAAAATAATTTTAATACATTGCCAAAAGCTTCGCATAGTTCGTATATCACTTCTCCTTACTGAGTTCTAGCGCATAGCTCACAGCAGACAGTGCGTACATAGGTGCCGTTTCAGCTCTCATGATGCGTGGTCCAAGCCCTACGCATACCGCTCCAGCCTCTGTAAACGCTTCTATTTCCTTGTCAGTAATCCCGCCCTCTGGCCCGAATACAAAGAGCAACTTCTCTCCTGCTGAAACTTCCAAAAGCGCCTTTGCAAGAGCAGATTTCTCGCCTTCCTTTGCCGCTTCCTCGTAGGCTACGAAGACCTTATCGTACTCAGTGAAGCTATCTACAAATTCCTTCTTGTTAGCAACAAGATTTATGCTAGGAACGATATTGCGCTTGCTCTGCTCGGCAGCTCCCTGCACTACCTTTTCAAGCTTTTCGGCTAGCTTGGTGAGCTTCTTATCGTCCCATTTCACTACTGATCTATCTGCTGGAAAGCCGTATATCTCAGCTGCCCCGAGCTCCGTCGCCTTCTGTGCTATGGTCGCAAACTTATCGCCTTTAGGAAAGCCGCATGCGATAGTAACTTGAACTGGCAATTCAACATTTTCGTCTAGTTCTTCTACGATGCGCATAGTTCTGCTCTCTGCATCTACAACCTCCGCACGTCTCTTTATCCCATCTGGAAATACGAGAACTACCTCATCGCCAGCCCTAAGTCTCATGACCTGGAACATGTGCTTGATTGTATCCTTGTCCGTTATCTCAATAGTTTCAGCGCTAGGGCTGCCGTATATGAAGTACTGCTGCATTGCTGCTCCTTTAGTAAATTAGTGTTATTAGTTCAAGCCGTTTCGAATCGTCATTCTGTAACTTATGAACTTAGGAATAATCGATTTAGGTGTAGTGCGTATATATTGGGAAGCAGTGTCTACCAGCCTCCGCCTCCGCCGCCGCCAGAGCCACCGCCGACCGATCCGCCGCCGCCAGAGCTTAGACCTCCGCTGACATCTTCGTACAATGCCGATGATACTCTAGAAAATGCGCTAGATTGAACATGATGAATCATAATGTCCATATTTATAAAGTCGTATACATCTCCGACTAACGCACTGTATCCAATATGTCCAGCTAGATTCTTTGGTTCAAACTTCTTCGCCCAAGTGTCAGTAAGCCCAAATACATAGGCATACGGAAGCACATCGTAGAAATACGCTGGGTCTTCTTGAACAAGGGCATTTATCCTATCCACCTCTGCTGTAGCGATAAATTCTTTGAAGCCGATAATCTCACCATAAAGCTTAGCACTATCCTTAGTTCTCTTGAGGAATCCTAATAGAATCAATGGTACAGCCAATGCATATACAGCTATTGCAGCTAGAGCATACAGCGTCATCTCACCGCCTGCAATCTTGTACAAAAACAATAACATAAACGATGATATCGCCAGATAGATAATTCCCCAGAACGCAAAAGATGTAACGCTCCTTATACCGCTTCTCGTCCTATGAAAATGATACTCTCTACACATCCTCTTAACAGGCAATCTCCAAAATGCATCAAGAATCACCGAGCCACCATACACGAATATCAAAATTTGCCAGCCGGGTTGGTACAACTCTCCATACATAGAAAGTGCGATTAGCATACCTCCTATTATGCAGCTGATGATAGCTGCAATCTTCTCATTTTTCTGCGATTTCTTAGAGAATATCGATTTGTTGTCTGTGTACTCTTCAACTATTACCTTTCTAATAAGTTCACATTCTTTGCCTATGCGTTTGCTCGCTTCCTCTAGGCTCACAACCTTGCCAAGTGTGCCATTCTTCGTGCTTCCAAATATAGTTTTGTAAAAAGTAACGGTAATTGGGGGCTCGTCATATACATCGGGAATCCTGAGGCTCTCGAACTGATATTTTCCCTTCTTGTATTCCTCAATCGATATATACCCTTTAGATGCCAAATAAAAGAACATCGATGTGATATCCCTCTTATTCACTTCTTCGTCGATCAGATATCCGATTTCTCCAGGCGGAACACCTTTTGGTGGCTTGAACGTAACGGGCGCAACAATTGGGTGTTCTTTTTCATTCAAAACCCTAAGCACGATAAGTATAATGACACCGAGAATTGCTACTATTACGGTCGCATAGTTCACCCAGTACTTGCTAGGCGCTTTGTACCAGTAGCCTTTAGGAGTATCTACGAGCAATGTCGCACCATTATTCGCAGGCAAGTTCTGAACGTTATATTCGATTATATTTTGATTCTTGTCGTAGGTCCATGTACCGTACATATTATACGTGCTCTTGTGCGGGCCACTATACCCTTTCATGCCGCTGTACGGAAAATGTTGTGGCAAGCACACAGAAACTGATGCCGACTTGATGTCTGTTGCCCATTCCGATGGAAGCACATCCACATATATGTCGTTAGGATTATTCTTGCGCTCGTAATTAGCAAGGGTATAGATGATGGTGTAATCTTTAACGCCAGTAACCGTCTTCTTTTTATCACCGATTTTAATCTGCATTTGGTTAGCTTTATACAGATTCTTAATCTTGTATTTATCCCCATCTACGGATACGTCTTTGATCTTGTATCCCTTGCCGAAAGGAATGTTTCTAACTATACCGTGCTTTGGGTCGGTGAAATTCACCTTAATCTTCTCTACGACTACGTATGAATAGTCATTTCTAACATCCACAGTCACATTGTAGCTGAGGGTAGAATATCCCGTGCCAGTGTCAACATCTCCTGAACTGAAATATCTTGTCAGGCCTGAAATCAGCCATATTGTAGCTAGTAAGCCGATAGATACAATAGTTGCTATGCGGTCGTTTCGTTTCTTGTCCATAAGTTATTCCTGTTGTTATTGTTTAAAGGATTAATAACCCACATGAAATCATTAGGCCAGACTGCCTATGAAGTGTGGATATCTATTAATTCACTTAAGCTTTGGAATCTTCAATCACAGCTCGCTCTAGTAGTTCAAGAACGTATACGGGAGCTTGCCTGCGCCCACTCTCCCAATCTTGAATTGTTCTTACTGGGATGTTATATTTTTCTCCAAATGTCGCTTGCGATAAGCCGAGGAGCTTACGCATCTCCTTTAGTTCCATTATCAGTATCTCCTCTTTTATGTAACTCTTATAGAATAACTTAATGATACAACATGTGAGCTAGATGTGTAAGGGTATAAAAAAACCTTGAGCTATCACTCAAGGTTTGGCGTTAAACGATCTTTTTAGCTAAATTGCACATCCTAATTTTGTTCATCACATTCAGATAATATAATCTCTCCATTACCACTCACATCAAAAAATCCGACACCGTGTTTTAACGCAATTTTAAGCATAGTATTATATGCGTCCTCTGCTAGTGACCATGCAAAACATGCATATATCACATCTTTACCAATACAATAGTCTGTAATGCGATTTGCAAGATCTTCATCATTTTCTATTTCATCATCACTAAGAGCAAATTCTCCTTCCATCGGTGGAAATACTTGTATCATATCCATAAACCAGTTCTTTAGATTAGCTGAGCTTACTTCTATCGAATCATAATTATGATCTTCCTTCCACTCCACTTGATTTTCGTACCATTTTATAAATTCTGTCTTATTATTTGGAGCCTGTGCTTTTTCGAAAACCATTAAATCGTAACTCATATTTTCTTAGACCTCCTTAAATTATAACAAGCTATTTCTTTTTAACATCCGAATAAGTCTTTACTTTCAAACTAAATATTTCATCTTTAATTTTAGTTGATTTCTATACTGTCTAGTGCTTCATGAAGACTCTTCAGTTCCAGATAATTTCGTACTGCAAAGGCTAGACATACTATATTAATCAATAAAAGTACACATAATATAATTTTTCGCTTAGTGCTCATTTTCTTAAATCTCCCTTGTAACAGAACTCAACATGCACGCAATATTCGTTAGTATTCCCACTGATATCCGACTTTTGTCATATCCTCGCGTATCTTATCTCTAATATATACACCTTTATACATTCCCTTTATATTGTTTTTAGAACGATAATATTTTTGAAAGTCAATCAGCTGTTTTGCTTTATTATTTTTTTCTTTAATTGATATGTAATAACCTTCACTGTTTAGATATTTCATAATCTCATTAGTGTTAGGCCCCATTTTTACACTGTAGATGATCTCTCCATTTCTTATTTCAAACTCTGAAACTTGACAGTCAAGGCTCAATAAATACATATTCATGTCTAAATTGATTAAGAGTTTTGTATTATATATAGCATTACTCATTCTAAGTATGGAGTAGCACGAATAAATGGATATAAATATCGAAACTAATACAATTAAAGTAAATCTTTTATTTAATCTATCCACTCGTAGCCTCCTTCTCTAAGCTCTTTTATAATATGATCCCTAATCTGTACAGTTGAGTTTCTGTTTATATCTTTACCATATTTTATCATATTATCAATATTTTCCTTCATTGTTCCTTCTAAAGGATAACCTTTATCGTTCATATATTTCATTACAGCATCTATGTTTGGTCCAATACGTATAATACATTCGTCATTAACCTGTGTAATATATGAATCAGTTGATTTTGCCATTTCAAGTCTTGTTAAATTTGTTGCAAAAATTCTAGCTCTGTAATCATTATTCATATCCTCAGTAAAATCCATAACTGCAGATAGACCTGGTGTAGGAATAAAATCTTGAGCAACATCAATTCCTATCTTTGCCATTGATCGTTTTAATATAAAGTTGTTCTCATTTATATAATTTTTCAATACATTTGTATGATATTCTACTGCCCCATCAACACCTTTTCCGAAGGTATGCACCGTAATATCTTTTGTACAGCTTACTGCTCTAGTCGAACTATGAGCAACACCATTTTCATATTTCCAAGCTCCATATTCATATCGATAGGTATGAATCTTTATTGAATATCCATTATGGTATTTAACTTGTCCGACTTTGGTCACCTCTGTTTCTTTAAAAACGGTATTTACAAACTCGGTTATTTCGACCAATTTATTATTTGATTTACCGTTCTTAGTTAACTTAGTTAGGTTTTCATTTAAGTCTGAAACGAGGTTCGGTGCAGATTTTTTGAGCTGTCGAAGTGAAACTATACTATCACCCCTTTTTGTTCTAATTTCCTGTCCATAATATCCCTCAATAATATTATCCAAATCATGAGTCGTACATTTACTTGAGTGTATATGATTAATAATATAGTTATACATAGAAAGCTGGAGCGGAGACATATTTTTCTTCTCGGTATCTGCAAACAGCCCAATCGCTTCCACAGAGATTACTTTTTTGCCACTCGCATCCTTACAAAATAACAACTTATTCGGATCTATGTTATGGTCTCGAATTGCTGAATATATTGATAGTGCATTTGCAAGCTTCGTTTTAGGAAATTTGCCTTTAGCCCCGGCGATAGATAGGTCATATAGTAACATATTCTGTTTCTTGATCATCGTATTAACTGAGGAGTAATACGAACTGCTAGCTTTTTCCAAATTAATGAGGTTAATAAGCTTTTTTTCATAATCTTTCTTTAAAGAAAGAGCATTGTCTCGAGCAGCTTTATAATGATTTTTTAGCAAATCAAACACTGATGCACAGAATTCAAAATTCCGTTGTAGCATCCTTATATTATCTACTCTATTACCATAGAAGTTATAGTCTTCTTGCTTTTGATTAATTAATGCCCTTAACTCATCTTCATCAAGCTTTTCAGTGATTTCATTATTAGAAATCGCTGTTACAAGCTTCTGATATTGCGTAAGAATTTCTACCGAAATATATTCGAAATAATCGATTGCAACTATATGTGCATGAGCCTGATTTTTTGCAGCAGAAATAGCTAATCCTTCAGATGTACTATTTGTTAGAAGGAAATTCATTGAATCCCTTATTCCACTAACCATTGAATAGTATTTATTTGCATTGTCTGTTATGCTCTTGGCTTCTGCTTGAATTTGTTTGGGATCAACTTTAAGCCCCACTACTCACACCTTCTTTCCGTCGTTTGTATTCTACTTCTTCCTTCTCATTCAATAATTTCCTACGATAACCCAGTAATTCTTCAACCACATCATCCTGCTCTTGCCTTATGATTCTCTCCAAATTGTGTTGCTCATCAAGTTTCGCAGTTATCTTTTTATCTGAACTGAATCTATACGCTTCTTCATCAATCTGATTCAAGCGATAAAAGCTTTGCTCATACATATCAGCAAAGTCATTCTTACAGCTATTTATTAATATATCTAAATCTTCAATCTGTTGATTCAATTTATCCATACTATATAAACCTTCTTTTTAATACATATCGCATTTATTAATTTGAATTATTTAAATCTCTCGCAATTTCTTCATCCAGTTCTTTAAACTGTCTACCAAGTTTTGCAAAATTGCTTGCATCAACACGAGCGATGTCTTGATACTTGCAATAAATTTGACTTAACATGTTCTTTATATCATTCATGTTAGATTTCACAGACAAATGGGAATAATCGTCATTTTCAAAACTCAAGGAAACATTAAGACTAACACTGGAATTATTCTTTTTTAGAAATTTCTCATAACTATCATCTAGTTTTATATCCGTACTCACACTCTCTCCTTTATATATCGTGATTTTATCAAAACTCCACGAGTAGTATTTTCACATAAAATTGTTAAGTAATAATTATAATTTAAAATTTAAATATATATTATAAGTATTTTATCATAATATACAACTTAGTGGTATTGATTATATAAGCATAAAACTTATAATAATCAAATGATAATCCCTTTACATTTCGTAAGGTCCTACAAACACGACCTAAAATTTGTCCCTAAAAAATTATGATGACTGATACAAAAAACCTTGTAACTTCAATAGTTACAAGGTTTCTCTTTGTTTATATTGGTACCGCATCCGGGAATCGAACCCGAGATTCAGCCGTGAGAGGGCTGCGTCTTAACCTCTTGACCAATGCGGCATATATTCGTGTCACGAGTGCGACACGAATTAGTATACATAATATCTCAGAACTTGTCTAGTACTTTTTCGTTTAACTAGGATTTTTTAGTTTCACTAGTTTCCAGACTTCACTAACAAATCCTCGGCAGCAGCTCTCCGCTTGGTGGTGGCAGCAGCGTTTCAGTGCCTATTTCCGTGGTCATCACAACGTGACCAGGCATCTCATTAGTCACCTCGCCTATTACCACCGCACCCTCTGTATGCTCGGAGCTGTGCAGTGCCGCGAGTACAGCGTCAGCGGATTTTGCAGGGACGAACATCACAAGCCTACCCTCGCAAGCGAGATAAAGTGGCTCTAGCCCGAGCATGCCCGTGACACCAGCGACTTCATGGTTTACAGGAATGGACTCAGTATCGAGCTTGATTCCGACATCACTCTGGTCAGCAATCTCATAGAGCACAGTCCCAACTCCGCCGCGCGTCGCATCCCTTATAACGTGGATGTCTGGTGCGGCTTCAAGTGCAGCATTTACAGCGTTCCAGAGTGGCGCACAATCACTCGTCACATTTGCCTCCATGCCGAATCTGTCCCTCTCGAGTAGAATCGTACAACCGTGACGGCCAACGTCTCCAGTCACGATGATCTTATCGCCAGGTTCAGCATTTGCACCAGCTGGATTAACGCCTTCCAGTATCTCGCCTACGCCGGTGGTCGTGATAAACACGCCATCCACCTGCCCTTTACCAGCAACCTTGGTATCACCAGATACGATCGAAACGCCTACCTCATGAGCTGTCTCAGCCATCGCCTTAGCGATGCGGTCCAGCTTCTCAACGGGGAATCCTTCCTCTATTACAAATGCGCAAGAGATATATAGTGGCTTTGCGCCCATGCACGCGAGGTCATTTACCGTACCGCATATCGAGAGCTTCCCGATGTTCCCGCCAGGGAATTCTGCAGGAGATACGATAAATCCGTCCGTGGACATCGCCATCCTGCCGACTGGAGGTGGCAGCACTGCCGCATCGTCCGCTGTTAGGTATTTGTTGTCGAAATATTTCTTGAAAATCCCACCGATCAGGTCATTCGTCTGCTTTCCACCTGCACCGTGCGCGAGGGTTATTGTTTGTTCCATATGTCGCCTCCGTATTTATAAAACGCCGAACATGCGCCTTCGCTAGAAACCATACACGCTCCTATCGGATGCTCTGGCGTACAGCCCTTACCGAACACCTTGCAGTCGTAAGGCTTGCATTTGCCGAGTAGCACCTCTCCGCATCTACATGCTGGATTTGGTCTCCCTTCTATCTTTGGAAGATTAAACTTATATCTAGCATCGTAATCGCGATACTCTGGCCTAAGCTCAACACCTGATTTCTCTATAACGCCGAGCCCTCTCCACTCTGAATCGGAAGGCTCCATGACCGTCTCGACAAGCTTTCTAGCTGCAGGGCTTCCCTCTTCAGTTACCACTGCTGGGTAGCAATTTACTGCGAAAGGTTTGTTTTCTTCTATCTTCTTGATGATTACCGCTAGCGCTGTTAGCACCTCGGAGCCAGAGAAACCAGCAACTACTCCAGATATTCCGTGTTCATCACGGAGTTTATAGTATTCCTCCATACCAGTCATCGTGCTCACATGACCTGGATACAGAAATGCATCAGCACTGCCCTTGAGCGCTAGATACGCGTTATACATCGTCTTGTTGGCTGTCAGTATCGAGAAATTTTCGATGCCCTGCGCCTTCGCTTCACGAACCGCCATCACGCTCCCAGGTGTTGTCGTCTCAAATCCAACCGCAAGAAATACGACCTGCTCATCTGGATGCTCCTTGGCATACTCTAGCGAGTCGAGCGGCGAGTATACAACACTTACATTCGCCCCCTTGCTGCGAGCCCCTGCAAGGCTCATCTCCGTTCCGGGAACTCTAATCAGGTCTCCAAAAGTCGTTATGGTCGCTTTCTTATCCAGCGCCAGCATGACGGCCTCGTCGATATACGAAACTGGCGTAACACAGACTGGACATCCTGGTCCTGAAATCAGCTCGATATTATCCGGTAGAAGTCTCCTGATTCCAAGTCTAAAAATCTCATGCGTATGAGTTCCACAGACTTCCATGATTCTAAGCTTCGGGCCGTCGTAAGAGGTGACAATGTCGCGAGCTTTTTTTGCACTCTCGTTAATTGTCATTCAGCCCCTCCATTACCTTATCGGCCTCTGCCGCCTCATCTGCTGCAACTCTTGCAATAGCAAGACCTGCGTGCACCATCACATAATCTCCAGGAGCGAGGTCTGAAATCAGCTCCGCAGAAACCTTTCTCTTAACGCCGCCAGCATCGATGACAGCCATATTATTCTCTATATTAGCAACCTTTGCTCTCAATCCCACGCACATATGTGCACCTCCGTCATTTTCTAATCTCTATATATTCTATACCCATGTTCAGTCATGTGACTGTACTATTTATTGTTCTTCTTATTGTTCTTTATTTTGTTCCTCATCCCGAAGCGCCGCTATTCCTGCAGCCGCCTGACCGAGCGCTATGCCGCCGTCGTTTGTCGGCACGACTCCGTGCTTCAGCACTTTGAAGCCTTCTCGTTCAAGCCCGTCATCCACTAGCCTTAGAAGTAGTAGGTTTTGAAACACTCCTCCCGATAGGGCAACAACGTTCACTTCGCACCTCGTACGCTGGTAGCAGCAAGCGATAACGATCATGTCTGCCAGCGCTTTATGAAATAAGTATGCCAGCTGGTCAGTATCTTGATCCGCCAGACTCCTTGCAGCTAGTTCCATGAGCAAGGTGTCTGTGCACAGTTCGAACTGCTCTTCGTCGATATTCATCAGCCTGCCCTCGTAAGGCGCTAGGCTTATTCCTTGTGCTTCGGCGCGTTCAGCTGCAAACTGGAGCGCCATCGAGGCCTCGCCTTCGAAGGTGCTGGCTGACTTTATGCCGAGCACTGCGCTTACTGCGTCAAAGAGGCGACCTGCGCTTGTCGACTTCACTGTATTTATATTATTGCCTAGCATGAAATCGATGCTCTGCCTACCCTTCTCGTCTCCGAGCCCGAGTGTCTCTCCTATACGGTTTGCCGCCTCGCTTCCGAGCGCTGTGCTAATCATGGAGTATGCGATTCGCCACCCCTCCCTAGAGGCAATATCTCCGCCAGCATGTATAAACGGTGCAATACTGCCAACACGCTCGTATCCGCTCTCATCTCCAAGCAGGAATTCCCCGCCCCAGATAGTTCCATCTGGACCGTATCCAGTTCCGTCAAAAGTCACTCCCAGAGCTGTTCCCTCGTATTCGTTCTCTGCCATGCACGATACCATGTGTGCATGATGATGCTGCACTTCCATAACCGGAACACCTTCTCTCTCTGCAATCACCCTAGCCATCTCACTCGTGTTATAGCCTGGGTGCATATCTCCCACTATTATATCTGGATGAATCTCTAATAGCCTTTCCATGCGAGTTGTCGCTGCTTCAAGTGCTCTCACACTTCTCATATCCGCCATATCGCCTATGTATGGTGATGGATAAAAAAGCCCCTTATCGCCTAGGCAAAATGCATTCTTTAACTCTCCACCTATTCCGAGCACCGCGTACGAGCTTTCTCTCTTCGCTACTATTGGAAGCGGAGAATATCCTCTTGACCTTCTGATCATATAAGGCTTGCTTCTGTAAAATGCCATAACCGTATCATCCGCTCTTATCCGTATGTCCCTAGAGTTGGAAAGTATGATATCGCACATCGGCGATAGATACTTAAGCGCTTCCTCATCGTTCATGCATATCGGAGCTCCAGATGGATTTCCGCTAGTCATCACCAGCACATCAGATATTGGCTCATCGTCTGGATAATCGAAGAGAAGCATATGAACTGGTGTATATGGCAGCATCACGCCTAAATTAGGATTGTCAGGTGCTACGGATGCTGCGATTCTTAATCTATGCCGTATCTGGCTGTTGGTCTTAATTTCTTCCTGTATATTGGAATCAAGCTCTGCCGACTCAGCTGAATCGTGACGTCTAGGAATCAGTATTATCGGCTTCTGCGGGCCGGTAAGCAGCGGCTCCATCTCTGGCTCCAGCCTGCATTCGCGCCCGACCACTTCGAGATCCCGCATCATCACAGCAAACGGCTTCATCGGGCGCGCCTTCAGCTGTCTGAGGCGCTGGACCGCTGCTTCATTCGCGGCGTCGCAGCAGAGGTGGAAACCACCGATTCCCTTGATGGCGGCGATGCCGCCATTCCTGATCACAGCCCTGGTCTCTAGAAGCGCCGCCGCGCCATATGCACCCTCGGGGCGCTCCGAATCAGTTCCCATACCTTGTACGTCAGACTCAGAAGCCCTGCCCACGAGGGTGTATAGCTCCGGCCCGCAGTCATTACAGCATACAGGCTGGGCATGGTAGCGTCTCGAATCCATATCGGTATATTCAACACTGCAGGCCTCACACATCGGAAAACCAGCCATGCTGGTTTTCACCCTATCGTAAGGCATAGAATCTAGTATAGTTAAACGAGGACCACACTGAGTGCAGTTTATAAACGGATGGAGATACCTCCTGTTATTCTTATCAAACAGTTCCCTTGCACAGTCAGGGCAAGTTGCTATGTCAGGCGATACGAATATCTGACCATCCTCATGCTTGCTCAGTGCAATCTTGAATCCAGAGTCTATCGATATATCTACAGGGCTATCCATTACCTTAACCTTGACGATTGCAGACCGCTCTGGCGCTTCTGCTTCTATGGCATGCACAAAATCGCCGATTACGGACTCATCTGCTCTTGCGATTATCTCAACGTAAGAGCCCTTGTTACAGACACTTCCAGATATGCCATATCTATCCGCAAGTCTGCTCACAAAGGGTCTAAAGCCAACGCCCTGAACTATTCCATAAATCCTAATTAATCTACATACCAATTGCAATCACCAATATCTATCTATTTCACTTCATCTCCAGCTTTCTGCCAGTATTCTTCATCTGAGCTCGATGAGTACAGAGAAGCCGAGATTGCGAAGTGAGGAAGACTGAGGAAAGTACCCTTCCATCCAGGAAGCGCCCTCTTGATTAGCGGATCACCAATCACCATATCGTATCCTTCTGCATCTACGAGCTTCATGAGCTCATCCTCTTCATTTAACTTAGTATCATTTTCATGACGAACCTCTTTGCTCATCATGAACCAGCTCGCAACGTCTACGCGCTCTAATGACTTATCCTTGGAAGCTTCTAGAATCACGTCTCTAAGAGAATTTGCCAAAACCTGCTGATGCACGATTAGCACCTTCCGAGGCTCGTGGTCCATCACCTTATGGGCGAACCTATCTGAACGCTCCTGTGGCAGTGGATAGCATATCTCATACTGTACGCCGTACTTATCTCTTAGCCATCTCGCAGGCTTTACACCGCCTGGAGATACGACGATATTTCTATCCACATGTGCAGCGGCAGCCACATCTTCGAGCGTATCGTTCATGCCATAGATAACTGGGTTATCCATGCCTTGCTCGCTAAGTGCAGTCACCATATCTTCGTAATCGCCGCTTCCAGGGGTGTCGAGCGGCGTAAAGCCGAGTACCCCAACTCTTTCGGAAGCATTACTCTTATCAATCTTACCTAAATCACCTAGCTTGCCCAGTTTTCCTAGCTTTTCTAGCTCTTCCAAGCTAATGGCTTTTTGCTCAAGACTGCCATTTGCGATGAACCTTGCTCCTGATCCACCTTCTTCATACAAGTAGTTCTTGAGTATCTGTAGAAACGCCCTGCTAACACCTTCGTCATACATGTCGATTCCATTAGTCTCAACAGGCACAACTGGCACCTCGTAGTCAGTCTCCATCAGGCGTTTTAACGCTCTATAGTCAGTAGCGATAACGGCTGGTACTGGTGTCCCGATTAGACCGACGAATTTAGCATCTATATCTCCGAGTGCTTCCTTAGTCTTCTGGATGAGAAGCTCATCACGGCCGAGAATCGCATCTAGGTCACGAAGAGCTGCACTAAATATCGCACTCTTTTTCTTATCCCAACGCGGCTCATCGTATCCGCAGATATTTCCAACACATCCGCCAGCATCCATGATTATCAGCATACCGCCGTAGTGAAACAGCACAGAGACCGCTCCAGACTGGTCTGGCGTAAACGGCGATAGATATTTTCTAAGCCCTTTCATCAGCGAGCCTCCTCTCTATTGCCTCTACAAAGTGTACTAGTCCCTTGTATCCAAACGGCTGAATCTCGTTATTCCAGTGCACATTTATCGACTCTGGATAGTAGAACTGTGCATCTATACCGATTGAAATATCAACCTTTTCCGAACCATCATAGTTCATCATTGTCGGCGACATAGTCGAGTACACCTTAAGGCCCCGGTTATAGCTAGCAAGTTCTCTGATAAAAGGGAAGTCATCTTCGCTTACATTCGCAAACACCGACTTAACGCGTAGTCCCAGCTTCTCGAGTGCTAGCGCCATCTCGATTGAGTTTCCATTTACAACCTGTCCTATTGCAAATGTCTTTCCTTCACACAGCTGCTGAAGTCTTAGGCACGCATCGCTAGCCTCACGGAAGTATTCCGAATCATCGATTTCTACTCCGAGAGCCGCAGCGAACAGCGCATATTGACGCTGAATTCTATCTATTTCATATACTCTAGTCAGCTCCACATAAGGGATTCCGAGCTTTGACTCAAGTGTGAATGCTGCCTTTCTAGCCTCTGGATGAAGTATGATATTGAAATCTGCTCCGCCCATCTCCATGTATTCTTCGAGGGTTTCTTTTCTCCCTACCTCATGTATGGTCTTGATTCCCATCTGACCGAGGATATCATACAGGTCAGAATCATCCTCGAGATGTGTAAAATTACCGAGTAAATTAACGGTCCCACCTGTCGGCTTTCTCTTCTCAAGCAGCGAGTAAATCGCTTCTCTTACAGCTACCATCGGTGGGTTCTTGCCCTCGCGCATAAGCGCATACATATATGTAGGAACTACATGAATTCCCGTGCGTTCCTCAGCCTTTCTACAGACACGCTCTAGATCAGTTCCGAGAAGCGCATCGACGCATGTGATGCAGATAACCACAACCTTAGGCTTCACTTCACAGACTTCATAGATCTCCTCGATAGCCTCTGGTATATCGGATAGATGTCTACCTGTGACGAGGTCATTTTCACTCATCTGAAGGAAAAACATCCTCTCACTATATCCGCCTTCGTCCGCCAAAATCGTGGTATTGCGGCCACAGCAAGCTGGCGCAACCACGAGCATTACCGATTCTGGTATTACTACTCCTGCTCTCTTAACGCCAAATCCCTGCGCACCTGGTGAATTGTACATCAAGGTCGCCGGTGAGCTATACACGAGATGCTCGTTGCTCACTAGCTCGGTCGGAATACTGCCAGCCTCAGCGAGCGCTCCTATTGTCGTGAAATAAGTGTCTCTCGCCATTACGAATTCTCCTTAATCAGGTAGTCTGCCAGTGCAAAGAACCTCTTTGCGATATCCGACTCAGGATTACCCTCGATTACGGTCTTACCCTGATCCTCCCAGTCTATGATCTCCTGACTGCGAGGGATCTCTCCTACGATTGGTATTCCAGCCTCATCTGCAAATGCCTGCACCTTCTCCGTCTCATTCTCGACGTTACGGTGATTGAGCACCACGCCCTTTACCTTGGCATAGCCACGGTCCGCAAAATTATCTACAGCCGTCTTGATATTATTTGCCGCATAGAGAGCCATCTTTTCACCCGACGTTACGATGAGTATATCCTCTGCAAAGCCCTCTCTGATAGGTGCAGCAAAGCCTCCACAGACTACGTCCCCGAGCACGTCATATAGGACTACATCAGGATGAAATCTGCCAAAAACATCTAGGTCATCTATTAGATTAAAAGTCGAGATGATACCTCTGCCTGCGCATCCGATGCCAGGTGTAGGCCCACCAGTCTCGATACATTCTACTCCTCCAAATCCAGTTTTAACCATCTCGTCGATAGTCGGTTCATCGTCGTTATCTCTCATGAAGTTCATAACCGGAATCAGCGGATTGCCGCCGAGAAGATTGATAGTCGAGTCGGCCTTTGGATCACATCCAATCTGAACTACCTTATATCCCTTAACTGCAAAGGCTGCTGCGAGATTCGCAGTCACCGTCGACTTGCCGATACCACCTTTACCATATATTGCTACTTTAATCATTTATCCCCCTACACAAAAAGACTTCAAACCACACAGGTAGAAGTCTCCGAAAACAATTTCATACCACTCGGGACACCTTGTGGTTGGTCTTCATTTAATTAATTAAAATTATACTATCGCAACAGATTGTGCGCAATAAAAGGTATTTTAATCACAATCGTTTACATTTTTTTGAGTGACTGATAAAATATTTTAAATACATTTTCTCTCTTTATACCTATTAAAAAGGTGTAAATTGGTGAGGTGAAATTTATTTTTTAGGAAGTATTTCTCTATGAAAAGAATTGCAATATATGGGAAAGGCGGAATTGGAAAATCCACTACCGTCTCTAATATGTCTGCGGCACTCGCTGGAAAAGGATATACGGTCATGCAGATTGGATGCGATCCGAAAGCAGATTCCACGATTAGTCTTCGCCAAGGAAGGAATCTCACTCCAGTTCTCGATACTTACAGGGATAAGATCAAGGACATTCAGCTTGAAGACATGTATACCATCGGCTATAACGGTGTTATCTGCGTGGAAGCTGGTGGTCCAACTCCAGGCATTGGCTGCGCTGGACGCGGCGTTGCTAAGGCGCTGGATTTGCTCAAGCAAAAGAATTTCGAAGAAGTACTCCATCCCGATGTCGTCTTCTACGATGTGCTCGGAGACGTAGTATGTGGCGGTTTCTCGATGCCGCTTCGCAAGAATTATGCGGACAACGTATATGTTATCTCTTCTGGGGAGCAGATGGCGATATATGCGGCGATGAACCTCGGTCTAGCGATGGAAAATTTTAAACGCAGAGGTCACAACGGGCTATCTGGAATAATTGCCAACAAGCGCAATGTCAACGGCGAAGACGAGAAACTTCATACACTCAGTGAAGACCTCGAGTGCCCGATAGTCGGAACTATCGAGCACAGCATGGTGGTAAAAAGAGCGTCTGACGACGCTCTCACTGTCGCCGAAGCTTTTCCCGATGACCCGATGGTTGACGTATATACTAAGATAGCGATGGAGATTATAAACAGGGACTAATATGCTGATTGATTTACACAAACCCGATATTAATAAAGCGAAGGTGAAGCTTGGAGATCTCGATACCCTGGCTCCTTTCCCACGCAAACTTGAATACTCATGTCCTTCGCGCGGTGGCTGGACTATCGCGCATACACCGATGATTATTCCTGGTTCGCACATGATATACATCGGAGCGTCAGCATGTCTACGCGGCGTGGTTCTCTCTGCCGCCGAGTATGAGGGGCTGGATAGATTTTCAATGGTACTCATTGAGGAAAAGGATATTCTTAGTGGCAACATGGAAGAGCTTTTTATCGAGGGCGTTACCGACATCCTGAATAAGCTTGACCACAAGCCTACGTGCGTGCTCCCTTTTACAGGCTGCATTCACTACTTCTTAGCCACGGATATCGAATATATATATGACGAACTTTCGGCTCGCTTTCCAGACATCGACTTCATCTCTTCGCAGATGACGCCGACTATGAAGATAAACGACCACACACCTGAAGAGGACATGTGTCGCTCGATGTATCTGTGTATCGAGGAACAACCGCTTAATGATAAAGTCGTTAATTTCATCGGCGATAGTTTTCCGATTGATAGGTCTGGTGATCATATGAAGCTACTACATGATAATGGTTTCCGTACTCATGATCTCGCTTCAATCGATGATTACGATGAGTACAAGGCTATGGGCGAGAGTTTTCTCAATATCTACTCCCTTCCTATCGCGAAGTGGTCCACTGAATGCCTTGAGGAGAGGCTCGGTCAGAAGAGCCTGTACATGCCGTACACTTACGACTACGACGAGATTGACCATGATATGAGTGCGCTTTCTAAGATTATCGGAGCTCCTGCTCCTGATTTTGCATCGCTTCGGGCAGAAGCTGATGAAGCTCTAAGAGATGCACTTTCTGTTATCGGAGATGCACAGATTGCTATAGACTTCATGAGCACGCCGCGCTTTTTGAGCCTTGCAAAGCTCCTGCTCTCACGTGGCTTCAACGTGACTGAGATTTATGGAGATGCTCTAACGCCAGATAGCAAACTTGATCTCGAGTGGCTGCAGCAGAATTATCCAGATATTCCGCTGATTGCAACTCAGGATTTTCGTGCACGCTTCTATCCAAGAGACGAAGCTGAGGGTGGCAAGCTGCTTGCAATAGGTCAGAAAGCTGCGTATTTTACTGGCACTAACCACTTTGTAAATCTAATCGCCAACAACAGCTGGTATGGATATGACGCGATTAAGAAGCTCGCAGCAGAAATGATCGATGCGTTTAACAACGAAAAAGACACTAAGTCCATAATTCAGGTTAAGGCTTGGGGGTGCTCGGCATGAAACAAGTAGCAAGAGTTTTATCCACCTATTCAGCCGACCTCTTCGGCATCTGCTCCGTCCTATATGAGCTGGGCGGTCTCGTTGTAATGCACGATGCATCCGGCTGCAATTCAACATACAACACGCACGATGAGCCGCGTTGGTATGATATAGAGAGCATGATTTACATATCTGGGCTCATTGAAAATGACGTAATTCTCGGAAACGATGAGAAACTTATAAGCGATGTAATTGAGGCTGCACAGGAAACTAATCCTAAATTCATCGCTATCTCTGCTGCGCTGATTCCACTCTTTATGAGCACGGATATGAAGGGAATCGCCCGCATCATCGAGAAGCGCACGGGAATACCGACATTTGGATTTACGACTAATGCTATGGATACTTATGTGCTAGGCGGTAACATGGTATACCGAGAATTCCTAGATAGATTCTGCCCTGCTCTTGATGGTAGCCAGGCTATATCTGATTCATCTTCCATATCCGTAAATCTACTCGGCGTAACTCCACTCGACTTCTCGATAATCGGAAACGTTGAGGCTCTAAAGGAGTATTTTAAAGATTGCGGTATCGAGGTTAATTGCTGCATGACGATGGGCTGCACTCTTTCTGAAATGACAGAGGCTTATAAAGCTGATGTCAATGTCGTCTGCTCATCTCTGGCACTTGACGGTGCGAGAATACTCAATGATAAGTACGGAACACCTGCAGTTCTGGGTCTACCTATGGGAAAGGCTGCTTGCTATGAACTTGAAAAGCTTATAAGGGAATCTGCCGTTGATGGTAAATCACGTCTGCTCGGCTCAGCCGATGAGATAACCTGTATCCCACCACTTGAACACGCAAAGTCTAGCTTCACACTTAGAGATAGAGCCAAGGGTGGCACCTGGATTATCGGAGAAGCGATTAATGCAGCAGGCATACGCTATGTGCTGGAGCACGACCTTGGAATTACTGAAGTTCACATACTATGCCCTACTCAGGTAGATGCTCATATGCTTAGAGAGGGCGATGTTATGGTGCGCGACGAAGCTGACATAGAGAAGGTGCTAAAGGGTGCAAAATGCGTAATCGCAGATCCTATCTATAGACGAATTCTGACGAGAGATGAAAATGGTAATTTACCGCACTTCATAAATATTCCTCACGAAGCTTATTCGGGCAGGATGTACAGGAGTCATATCCCGACCTTCATCGGAACAGGCTTCACAGATTGGCTGACTTCTAAGGTCAATGCTGATCAGGATTCCATCGGTATCAACGACATTATGAAAATAAATAAACCTTATAGAAAAAACAACTAGTCACATTATACGTGACTAGTTGTTTTCATAATACAAACAATACTGTTACTTTTCCAGCAGTTCGTCGACTGTAATCTTAAACATTTCAGCAAAAACTATTAACTCAATATCTGTAACAAAGCGCTTTCCTGCCTCTATTCTTTGAATTGCATTTTTATCAATATCAAGTCCCAGAAGCTGCATGTTGTCAGCCAATTCTCTCTGTGACATATTATTGTTCTTTCTCAACCTTGATATCTCTCTACCCGATATATTATTTCTTCCATCAAAAGTTTTATTAATAAACATTTCTTAAATCTCCTACCAACTACTGATGACATTCAGTGATTGTCATTAAGATAAATGTATGGTAGAATCAACCCATAATTGACATTCACTAGATGTCACAGCGTATAAAATAGGAGGAATTATGTTTTGTAAAAATTGTGGTACAGAAATGAATGAAAATCAGGCTATTTGCTTGAACTGTGGTATTAAAAAAAATAATGGAAATAGTTTTTGTAGTAACTGTGGTAGTGAAATTAATCCAAATCAATCCGTATGTTTAAAATGTGGTGTTGCTATTCCTAACCACCCTTCCCCAGAAGCTCCCTCTCATTTTACAGAAAATTTACCTGTACGTAATAAGTTTGTTGCAGCGCTTTTGGCTATTTTTTTAGGCGGTTTAGGTGTTCATAAATTTTATTTAAATAAACCTGGAATGGGTGTGCTGTATCTTCTTTTTTGTTGGACATTTATTCCTGGAATAATTGGTTTTATTGAAGGAATACTCTATTTATGTAGTAGCGATATTGAATTCCAATCAAAACACCATGTGCGATTAGATAATCATTAAAATTTATTTATTTGCATTTTATATGCACCCATTTTGCTAATAGCGATTACTTGTGCATAATTTCGATACTGAAGTGAATATAGTTAATTTCCTATTTGGGAGGCAATTATTATGAAAGACAAGAGAATACCTAACAAACCTCAAAGCAACAATAACAATAATCAAGACAACCTATTTGTTGATTCTAAATCTTCTGATTCGCACAATGAAAACTCTTTCAAAAATACTCTTCAAACTCTGTCAAGAGACAAAATATTCGTTATACTTGGTGTTATTGCTGGTGCTATACTTTGCATAATTGGGATTATTTCCTTAATTACAATGAAAACCTTGTATAACATCACTTTAAACAATTATAGTGACAAATTAACTTTGATAAACACCTTAATGAAACTAATACCGTGGTTATATTATTTAGCTTTAATTACAGGTATTATTTCACTTATTGTCTCAATATTAAATGCTATTCATTATAAAGATTTAAAGGTGATCACTTATTCTGTAATATCTGTAATAAGTTGTCTTCTCATGCTCATGAATTACAAGTATATGAACGGTATGAGAATCATTATGTCATCTGATCCAAACGATTTTATTAGCGGAAAATTATCAGTTGGTAACCTTGAAGCTGCATCATCATTTCTGGATAGCGAAAATATTATTCCTATTAAATTCAAACTAATGATACTATTAGGTGTCATTAGTTCAATTTATGCCGTATATCTTCTAGCAATGTTTAGCAAGTATGGGCAAAACATATATATGAACGTATCTATGGATGCATTTAAGGGGACTGCGAGCATCACGAAATTTGATTATAGAAGAAGCAAAATTAATGACAATCAGGTTCAAAACGACTCTACAAATATTATTGCAACAGAACATTTTAATGAAATAGAATCTGAAAATGAACACAAAGACTCCGACCTAACAGATAATAATCTTAACGATCCTATTAATACAACAGAAGTTGTTAATGTTGTTAATAACAATAAACGTGTACTTACGAAAAAAAGAATCATATTAATTTCTATTATTGTTATTATTTTTGCTGTAGCAGGTGGTGGATACTACATATGGAATACTTTTTTCAATTTCACTAAAATTGACTTATCTTCAAATATTGAATTAACAATTGATGGAATATCTGGAAATGCATATATTTCTGATATCAAAAATGACATTAAATACGATAAAAACGATGCTCAAATTTCTGAATTTATCAGTAATCTCAACTATGATTATTCAAAATCAAATAAAATTAAGAATGGTGATGAGATAACTGTAAATGTAGTTTACGATAAAAAGAAAGCAAAGAAATTAAAGTTAAAAATAACTAAATCTTCAAAGAAAATCAAGGTTAAGAAACTAAATTATAGATTTGATAGTGCCAGTGATATTAGTACTGAAATTGTTCAACTTGTTAAATCCAAAGGAGAATCTGAATTAAACAAGTTTTACTCTAATGATCCCTATTATTCATATAATTTTTCATATTATGGCACATATTTCTTAAAGTTAGAAGACAGTGATGTGCTAGTTGCGGTATTTAAAGAATATCATGTTGAAAGAGACGGCGAAGGAGGTATTGATGAAACAACTCATTTTTATATTTATGGAATCAAGAACGTTGATTCGGCGTTAAACAAAGACAACATCGATAATGATACTTATGTAAAATATCGCGAAATGCTAGATAAAGCTGGTGTATACGTAACAAATGAATCAGATATAGTACCAGCATTATCAACGTGGTATCGTGAACCAGTCAAAAGCGTTACAAAAGTTAAATAGAATATTAACTTTTACGAGACTCTTCTAGTAACTGCCATGGAAGACGAATTTACAGAAAAAATACACACTCTCTCAATAATTTGATGAGATATTAAAAACTCGCTAAAAATGGAGATGTTTGTGTACAAACATCTCCATTTTCCTTAATACGAACAACTACGAGCAAAGACTCTTTGCCCCTAAAATTCCTCATCCTCTGCCAGCGCAAGCACAGCCTCAACAGCCCTATGCCACTTAGCCTTAGCACGCTGCCTCTCCTCATCTTCAATCGCTGGATAGAATTCCTTGTCAATATCTTTGATCTCGATGATATCCTCAATCGACTTGTAATACCCTGAAGCAAGTCCTGCCAGATACGCGGCTCCGAGCGAAGTAGACTCTATCGATTTATGGCGGACTATATGTATATCCGAGATATCCGCTTGGTTCTGCATTAGGAAATTGTTAAGCGAAGCACCTCCGTCTACTTTGAGATCAGTGATCTTTCTGCCAAGATCCTTCTCCATAGCCTTGATCAGATCATCACTCTGAAAAGCAATTGACTCAAGTGTCGCCCTAACTATGTGCTCCTTCTTGGTAGACCTCTTAATACCGAGAATCGCTCCCCTCGCATCTGGTTCCCAGTAAGGTGCTCCAAGTCCTGTAAATGCAGGCACAACGACTACTCCATCACTATCTGGAACCTTGCTCGCGAAGTTTTCCGAGATACTCGATTTCTTAATCATCTGCAGGTTATCGCGTAGCCACTGGATAGCAGCACCACACACGAATACGGAGCCTTCGAGCGCGTACTTAACCTCACCATTTAGCCCCCAAGCGATAGTCGTGAGGAGGCCACTGCTGCTATATACGGGCTTATTACCAGTGTTCAGAAGTAGGAAATTTCCCGTTCCATACGTGCTCTTAATCTCGCCTTCGTTAAAGCAAGCCTCACCAAAGAGTGCAGCCTGCTGATCTCCTGCCGCTCCAGTGATAGGTAGCTTACCGCCAAATAATTCGAAAATAGTCTCTCCAAAGTCACCAGCACATGGCACTGGCTTCGGAAGCATCACACGTGGTATATCTAGGATAGATAGGATCTCATCATCCCAGTCAAGCGTATTGATATTGAACATCATGGTTCTGGCTGCATTTGAATAGTCAGTGAGATGCTTAGCGCCACCAGTCATCTTCCAGATAAGCCAGGTCTCAACCGTTCCGAACAGCAGCTCACCACGCTTAGCTTTTTCCCTCGCACCTTTTACATTGTCGAGTATCCACTTGAGCTTAGTAGCACTGAAATACGCATCTATGATAAGACCCGTCTTCTCCCTAATCATATCGGAATATCCCTGATCTCTAAGCCATTCAGCGGTGTCTGCAGTCCTTCTGCATTGCCACACAATCGCATTGTAAATCGGCCTTCCGGTCTCTTTGTCCCAGACAATAGTGGTCTCACGCTGATTGGTTATGCCGATAGAGTCGATATCCCTATAGGTAAGACTCGCCTTGAGCAGCGCCTCCTGAGCAACCGCCATCTGCGTGGAATATATCTCCATCGCATCATGCTCAACCCATCCATCATTAGGAAAAATCTGCTTAAACTCCCTCTGTCCAACGCTTACCGCATTTCCCACTCTATCGTAGATTATGCACCTCGCACTCGTCGTACCTTCGTCGAGTGTCATGATGTATTCACCCATCATAGCCTCCTATCCATGCTATACAAAAAGCGCCATAATACTGTTGCTTATATCTATTCCGTCGCTTGTGAGCCTCATGCCCTCTTCATCTATTATGAGTTTGCCTTCTCTCTCATATTCGCAAGCTTCTTCAAAGACATCACTGTAATATTCCCAGAATTTCTCGTAACTACCCAGCACATCCTCGTATCTAATTCCTTCTACCTTCCTAAGCCCTGTAAAAACAGCCTCCGCCACGTTGTCATGCTCCGAGTTCTCGTGTACTTCAGCGGAAGGCGCAAGACCTTTACCAGTGAGGTTAAAATATTCATCGAGCGAGCAGACATTCATAACCCTGCTGTTATCGATGAACGAAGATGCCCCGAGTCCTAGACCGAGATACGGAGCCATGTTCCAGTACTTGAGATTATGTCTAGATTCATAGCCACGCTTAGCGAAGTTAGAAATCTCATAGTGCTCATATCCCTTCTCTTTAAGGAGCTTAGTTCCAGCGTGATACATAGCTCTATCGATTTCATCAGGAACTTCCTTGAGCTCTCCTCTTTCAAACTCCTTGAAGAAGGCTGTACCTTCCTCAAGCTGCAAACTATAGAAGGATATGTGTTCAGGCTCTAGGCTCGTAACAGCTTCTATATCTATAAGCGTAGTCTCCAAGCTGCTATCTGGCACAGCGAACATGAGATCGAGATTGATATTATCAAAGCCTGCTTCTCTAGCATTCTGCACATCTCTTATCACATCCCCAGCTGTATGAATCCTTCCAAGCCTCTTCAGTATCTCATCGTTCATACTCTGAACGCCCATAGATAAGCGGTTAACACCAGACTGCCTGTAACCTCTCAGGCTTTCCATGGACAGTGTCGCAGGATTAGATTCGAGAGTAATCTCGGCTTCACTAGCTATATTAAAATTCGCCTTTAGCTCACTAATTATCCTTGCAATCTGGTCGCTACTTAGCAGCGAAGGAGTTCCACCGCCAAAGAAGATGGTATCGAAGACTCCATGTGCATGGTCACTCATAAGCCTTGCTCTGATGCGAATCTCTTCGCACAGCGCCTTCACGTAGCGTTCTCTCAGGGCTTCATCCGAAGCTCCAGATAGAAACGCACAGTAGTTGCACTTCCTCACACAGAACGGAATATGAACGTATATACCAGGATTCTTATTTGTCGTCATCGAACTTCAGAACCTCTGTGAATGCCTCCTGAGGCACCTCAACTCTTCCGAACTGCCTCATGCGCTTCTTACCTTCCTTCTGCTTCTCGAGCAGCTTCTTCTTACGCGAGATGTCTCCTCCGTAGCACTTCGCAATTACGTCCTTACGGTAAGCTCTTACGGTCTCACGCGCAATTACTTTCTGCCCGATAGCTGCCTGAATCGGGACTTCAAACTGGTGCATAGGAATTAACTTCTTGAGCTTTGCACAGATCGTACGCCCCTTTGCATATGCTTCCTCTTCAGGCACGATAGTGCTGAAGGCGTCGATAAGTTCCTTGTTGAGCAGAATATCTAGTTTCACGAGCTTCGCAGCTCTGTACTCCTTAAATTCGTAGTCAAGCGAAGCGTATCCCTTTGTCTTGGATTTGAGCGCATCAAAGAAATCATAGATTACCTCGTTTAGAGGAATCTCGTAGTGTAACTGAACTCTCGTCTCAGTCAGATATTCCATGTGCACCATATTTCCACGCCTGCTCTGGCACAGCGTCATGATAGTGCCAACGTAGTCCTTAGGTGTCATGATTTCAGCCGAAACAATCGGCTCTTCTATTCTCTGGATATCAGCTGGATCTGGAAGGTTAGAAGGATTCTGAACCATGATCTCTGATCCGTCTTTCATAACTACCTTATAGATAACGCTTGGAAGAGTCGTAACTACGTTAAGATCGAACTCTCTCTCGAGCCTTTCGATAATCACGTCCATGTGAAGTAGCCCGAGGAATCCGCAGCGATATCCGAATCCGAGCGCAGCAGAATTTTCAGATTCAAAATTGAACGCCGCATCGTTTACCTGTAGCTTTTCGAGTGCATCCTTTACATTCTCATATTTCTCACCCTCTGCCGGATATACTCCGCAGTACACCATTGACTGCGCTTTCTTATATCCCTTGAGTGGATGTTCTGTCGGCGATTTAGTCAGAGTAATTGTATCTCCGACTCTGGCATCGGCAACCTGCTTGATGCTGGCACAGATGTAGCCCACCTCTCCTGCCTTTAGCTCCTTAGAGGGAACCATGCTCGGTATACAGTAGCCTACCTCAGTTACCTCGTAGTCCTTGCCGGTGTTCATCATACGGATGAAATCACCTTTCTTGACTCTACCGTCAAAGATTCTCGTATATATAACGACGCCCTTATAGCTATCATAGTACGAGTCGAAGATTAGACCCTTGAGTCGTTCATCGGGATCACCCTCTGGTGGTGGAATAACTTCAACGAGCTTCTCGAGCATCTCGTCTATGCCTAGACCTGTTTTGGCAGAAATCTGCGGTGCCTCTTCAGCATCAATTCCAATAATCTCCTCTATTTCAGCCTTTGCCTCCTCAGGTCTTGCACTGTCCAAATCCATCTTGTTAAGAACTGGAAGTATCTCGAGGTCTTCATCAAGAGCTAGATATACGTTGCCAAGCGTCTGCGCCTCTACGCCTTGAGTGGCATCCACTACCAGTACGGCACCATCGCAAGCGGCTAGAGAACGAGATACCTCATAGTTGAAGTCCACGTGTCCAGGAGTGTCGATCAGGTTTAGTACGTACTCCTCTCCATCCTTTGCCTTGTATGAGAGCCTCGTCGTCTGTAGCTTAATAGTAATGCCTCGCTCTCTCTCGATATCCATATTGTCGAGGAACTGCTCTTTCATATCCCTTGACGCGACGAGTCCAGTCTTTTCAATCAGCCTGTCAGCCAGAGTCGACTTACCGTGGTCGATGTGAGCGATGATGCTGAAATTTCTAATTTTCTTTAAGTAATCCATATTCGTCCTTATCTCAATTTATATTAATTCTTATTTACTTTCATCCGTCTCTGCAATAGAGGCTATGAGCTCCTTACAAGCGAGCATATTCGCATACCCTGCCACAGCCAGTTCAAGTGCCAGCTTCGTAGCAGTTTCTTTGTCTTTGCAGCCTTTAATTTTATCCGCTACTCGCAAGTATTCATCATCTATAGTCCTGCAGTACTCATCATAGAAATGCTCTACATCCATGTGCTCCATTTCCGAACCGAGCAAAAGACCAGCTTCCTTGACACTCATGACCTGCTTGAACAAGCAAATGGCTGTTAGATACCCTATATGCTCACGGTCGTACTTCTTGCCATGCGCTCTCGGTAGGAGCGAACTCTTCATGTAGTTGTTAATCATGGCTGGCGTGAGAGTTTCCTCACCTTCACACTCAAGCCCTATGTGTTGTCTCTTCATATATCCGATGACTTGGTCCATATATAGATCTATATCTGGAATCTTATCCCAGCTCTCAGGCCTGGAATTCTCAAGTCTTGAGACGAGTTCGTTAATTCGTTCTGACATGTAAGTACCTCTCTCAAATTTATACATTCTATTATACTTAATCATGTTCGCAAATAACAGCTTTCATTCAGAAAATCTTCATATTGATATATTGCAATTTTTATAATTATTTAATATAATATTGAATACTATATTAAGACATAATGCTTATCATATTACTCAAGTATATCTAGACAATGATATAGCTACTGGTATTGTAATCACATGGAGGTGACCAAAGTGACAGATATATGCGTATTGGGAGATTCCATCTCTAAGGGAATAGTTTTTGACGATTTAAAAGATAGGTATGCAGTGCTTAACGACAACTTTATCTCTTTGCTACAGAGGGAGTTCGGCACTAAGATAAAGAACTTCGCTTCATTTGGAGCGACTATTACGAAAGGGCTAAGGATATTTGAAGAACGCTACTCAAGTATTAAGTCACATAAATACACTTTAATTGAATTTGGCGGAAACGATTGCAACTTCAACTGGGAGCAGATCTCAGTTACGCCTAATGCGGAGCATCTCGCCAAGACTCCGCTATCCGAGTTTAAAGCTACATACGAGGATATAATCGAGAAGACGATGTACGCTGGCAGTCGTCCTATTCTGCTCACATTACCGCCACTTGAGAGGAACAGATTCTTCGAGTGGGTATCTCGAGACCTTAATAAGGATAATATCATGAAGTACATGGGCGGAAGCACTATATTTATAGAAAGATGGCATAGCTCATACAACGAGATGATCCTTGAACTGGCAGATGAGTATGGAATCCAGGTATTCGATATCAGAAAGCCATTTCTAGAGCTTGGAGACTATAGCGACTATATATGTATAGACGGTATGCATCCTAATGCTGCGGGACATAAGCTTATTGCAAAGTATCTGCGCGAAGAGCTGGCAGCCCTCGAGTAAATTGGAGTATACACATTAATAAACTGCACTCATATCTTGAAATTTCAAAGCCGTTGAGTTATAATGGCTAGGCGAATTATAACTATTTAAAAGAAAAGTGGGGTAAATTAAATGGCAAACATTAAATCCGCAAAGAAGAGAATCAGAACTATCGAGAAGAAAACTGCTCGTAACATCAGAGTTAAGAACCATGTTAGCGAAGCTGAGAAGGCTTTCCTAGCTGCTGTTAAGGCTGGTGACGTTGCAGAGGCAGAGAAGGCATTTAAGCACGCTGAAAAGAAGTTCATGCAGGCTGCTGCTAAGGGTACTTTCCACAAGAATACCGCTTCGAGAACAGTTTCGAGACTCGCAAAGAGACTTAACAATCTCAAGGAGAGTAAGTAAAACTCACCCGTCCCCACAGCACATAGACGTGCAGCGTATAAGTTAAAAATACGCCAGAACGAAGGAGTGTCTCCCTTCGTTCTTTTTTTATTGTCGTTAGACTCAATGAGTCAGCCGATTAAACAAAAATGGATGCCACCATCTCATATAGGTAACATCCATATTGACACTATTCTATTTTGAATTATGCTGCTTAGCAATTCGCTTTGGCCTGTACATTACATCGTGAATATTGGTCACTGTCGCAAATGCATCTGGATCCACTTCACGCAGGTGTTTCATCAGCTTTGCGTACTCGTTTCTATTTACGATTACGTTTATCTCGTCAAACTTGTCTCCTGTAAAACCACCTAATGCCTCATACCTTGTAACTCCGCTGTGTAGCTCATCGATGATGTATTTGCAAATCTCGTCGTTCTTCTTGGACAGTATACATACCTTCAGTTTAGTGGTCATGCCGAACACATAGTGATCTATAATGATTCCAGTTACGTAAGTACCAAGGATACTGAGAACTCCAGTCTTCGGGTCATAGATGAATATTGCCGGCGCTGATATAAACAAACCGATTACCGATGTCGCAACACCAAAATCTATTTTCAGATACTTATTAGCCATCTTGTAGAGAACATCTAATCCCCCAGATGATGCGTTTCGCACGACCATGAGCGCTATTCCAAGGTCGCAGAGGAACAAGTAGCAAATCATGTCTAAGAATTGATCATTCATCACCCCATGATAGTTCGGAGTAAAGTGCCCGAGAATCATCATAACCACAGGCAGTCCGACAGAAGGATATATCGATTTGATAGTAAACTCACGTCCTACGAAGAACCATGATATGACGAGGAGCACTAGGTTCAAGATGAGTATTAGCATAGCTTTTGATAAAGGCACAAATTTACCAATTAGGATAGCGACACCAGAAACGCTGGCAATCGCAAGGTTGCTCGGCAACATAAAGAAATACGTCGCTACGCCGCAAATTATCGTACCAATCGTGATTAAAATAAAATCTATAATACCGGTTTTGCTCATCTTCATCTCTATTGCTCTCTAACTCCAATATATTAAATCTCTACTCATCGTTATCTTCATCATAGATTCGTTTAATTCTATTTCTCACGAATTCCATGAATAGTCCGAGGTGCGGCTCAATCCACTTCTCTCTCCTATATACAATCTGAGAGTACATTCTACACTTGAAATCTTTCTCAACATCGAGGGCAACCACTCTTCCCTGCTCTAGCGCTCTAACTATTGATGATCTAGGGATGAACGATACTGAGTTGCTACTTGCAACGATTTCACTTATCGCAATGATTGAACTGACCTCCATAATTGGGTCATAATCTATACCGTTGTCCTTGCAGTAATCGTCGAGGAATCTAGGATAGCTTACCTCTTGATCAGAGGTGATAAATCCACTCTTTACAACCTCTCTAATCGGGATATCCTTCTGTCCTGTAAGCGGATTATCCGGCGAAGCGATAAAAATCATATCTTCTGGATGATCAACTACAGTGTTGCAGTCCTTATAGACCATCTTTCTATCGATAAATAGCGCAAAGTCTATCTCATTTTGCTTAAGCTTTTCATATAGGTTATCAAAGTAATCCGATGTCTTGAGCATAAGCTTAATATGAGGATATGTCTCGCTAAATTCACGTAGGAGCGTAGGAAAATAAGCATTCGCCATAGATGAGGTTGTGCCTATTCTTATGGTTCCACGTATCTCGTCGTCCTGCTGCATAAACTTGCGAGCCTGCTCATTGGCTTTAAGAATTTGATGCGCATAAGGAAGAAACCGCTCTCCACTTGATGTGAGCTGAATTCCCTTTCCCATTCTATCAAACAGTTTCGTGCCAAGTTCATCCTCAAGCTGTTTAATCTGCACCGTTACAGCAGCCTGTGAATAACCTAGTACATTTGCTGTGCGCGAGAAGCTACCAAGCTCCGCCGCTTTAATAAAAGTTACTATAGTCTTAGCTTCCATGAGAATATTTCCTCTACAAAAAGGTGTAGGCGAGACAAAAGTCCCACCCATCACCGTAAAATCTAAATATTGATTTGTAACCGAAGCTCGCTTGACTTACTTGTAAGACTCAATCATAGCCTTGAAAGCAGGCAGCGATCTCTTAATCATATCATTGCTTACACAGTACGAAAGTCTGAAGTATCCTGGGCAAGCAAATCCGTCTCCAGGAACTACGAGTAGGTTGTGATCTAGCTTAGCCTTCTCAGAATATGCGACAGCATCACCGTTTGGAGCTTTTACAAATAGGTAGAAAGCGCCATCTGGCTTAGCACACTCATATCCATACTCTGTTAGTGAGTTGTAGAGAAGGTTTCTGTTCTCTTCATAAGCTGCAAGGTCTGGCATCTCGCCAACACACTCTCCGATAACCTTCTGAGTAAGTGTTGGAGGGCAAACTGAACCGATTTCACGAGCTGCACCTGAAACTGTATCATATACAGCCTTAGCATCTGCACACTTTTCAGGAACGTATACATATCCGATTCTCTCTCCTGGTAGAGAAAGTGACTTCGACCATGAATAGCACACGATGGTGTTGTCGTATACGTTAGGGATAAATGTAACCTTTACTCCATCGTATACGAGCTCTCTGTATGGCTCGTCAGCAACGATGTAAATAGGGTGTCCATACTCCTTGCTCTTTTTCTCAAGAAGCTCAGCGATTTTCTTAAGAGTCTCCTCTGTATAAACAACGCCTGAAGGGTTGTTAGGAGAGTTGATTACTACTGCGACCGAGTGTTCATTTATTGTCTTCTCGAGTGCATCCATATCAATCTGGAAGTGAACAGTATCAGCTGGAACTACCGCTAGCTTAGCACCTGCACATGTAAAGAATACATTGTACTCAGGGAAGAATGGTGCGATAGCGATGAATTCATCTTCTGGGGAAGTTGTCAGTGCGTGAGCAACAGATACTAGAGCAGGAGCGCATCCACAAGTCATGAATAGCTCACTTGCCTTTGCATTGCAGTTAAATCTAGCATTGAGGTTGTCAGCAATTGCCTGACGCACGTTCTCAAATCCAGGAGCCATTGAATATCCGTGAAGCTGAATGGAATCAGTAGTATCAATGAGCTTCTTAATTGTCTCGTTAACCTTAGCAGGTGCTGGGATACTTGGATTACCAAGAGAGTAATCAAACACATTCTCCTTACCAACTACTTTTGCCTGCTGCAGACCGTACGCAAAAAGCTCTCTGATTACGGATGGGGCAGTCCCGAGTCCATGATATTTTTCGTTAACCATAAATTAACTCCTTTCTAATTCGATTAGCCATATGCGATTAACATCGTATTTATAATTGTATTATATCACATGCAATTATACATGATAGACTCAGTGGGTATAATTAAAAATAAATATATACTTTAATTATTGTGATATTTGCCCCTTCCGTCTGTAACTGTTACAATTACTGTAAGACAATATATTACCTTTTAGTTTATTAGGTTTATGTGATTTAGTTCACCATAAAATAATATATCATATTGTAATTTTTTTATAAATTTTGGAGTGAGAGATGAAATTATCCAGACTTGGAGAACTTATATGTAAATATCAAGCACGCGGAACCGTACTCATAATTACGGACACTAACGTTGCCCCTCTCTACTTAAACGAAGCGATTTTGAGTATCGAATCCTGTGGACTAGCTTGTGATAGCTACGCTATTCCCGCTGGAGAGGAGTCAAAGTCTTTTGAAACTTATATCAAAATAATCGAATATGCATCTCGTATTTCACTCACGAGAACAGACGGAATAGTTGCGCTCGGAGGTGGCATGGTTGGAGATATAGCTGGCTTTGTGGCTGCAACGTATATGCGGGGAATCAATTTCTACCAAGTTCCAACAACCCTTCTTGCTGCCGTAGACTCATCGGTAGGAGGAAAATCGGCAATTAATACTTATTTTGGCAAGAACTTAGTCGGCGCCTTTCACAAGGCAAAATTCGTACTTCAAGACACGGCGCTACTCGCTTCCGAAGATGACTACGTCTTGATGGATGGTTACGCAGAAATTATCAAAACTGCCTGTATCTCTAGAAGTGATGATTTGTTCAAGAAACTTGAGTCGGGGAACTTCGATATACAAGAGATAATTGACGACTGTGTTGCAGTTAAAACCTACTACGTCGAAAAAGATGAAAATGATTCTGGAATTAGGCATATGCTGAACTACGGTCATACGCTTGCACATGCGCTCGAGAAGCTGAGTAGCTATGAGATTGGTCACGGTCATGCTGTTGCAAAAGGAATTGCATTCACAGCAAGTCTCTCGTATGACTTAGGTTGGTGCAGTATCGACTGCAGGGACCGTATACATGCCTTGCTTGAAAAATTTGGATATGATCTATCTATTGATTTTCCAGCTTGTGATATAGCAAATGCTATGGCGGGCGATAAAAAAAATGCTGGTGATGCCATTAAGTTTATAGTCAGCAGCGATATAGGACAGTCCAAGATTAAACTCATAACGCTAGCGCAGCTAGGAGAAATACTTGCCACCTATAGTGCGATATGTCCCGAAAGTGCGGCTATATCACATCGCGGCGCACCTCTATTTGCACCTACGAGATCGGTATCTGCTCCACCTTCTAAGTCTTATCTACATAGAGAGATTATAGCGGCTATGCTGTCGGGTAGTGACTTATGTCTGGATACTAAAGAACTTTCGGATGATATCATTGCGACATATGAGGCGGTAAAGATTATTTCAAATCATACTAATTGCTCAGCATTGGGAAACCTTGAGTCTAGCATCGTTTCATCAGATGACAAACTCATACTTGAATGTAAAGAAAGCGGCTCCACACTCAGATTTCTGCTACCAATAGTCGCAGCACTCGGACTAAATGCTGAATTCAAGCTAACTGGCAGACTAAGAGAACGCCCTATGCAGCAGCTAATCAGTCAATTAGGGAGACATGGTGCAAGCATAACGATAAGTGACTCAGGAAGCATTTCAATATCTGCTAGCTCTAGCCACATAACACCTGGCGAGTATAATTTTGCTAACCCCGAGTCGTCGCAGTACATAACTGGGCTGCTATTTGCCCTGCCACTGCTGAACGGTGACAGTGTTATCCGCATACTCAATAACCTTGAGTCCTCGGCATATGTAATGATGACTCTCGATGTGCTTGGGAAATATGGTATAAAAGTGGATTATGCGCATACAAATAAAGAATGGGTATTTAACGTACCTGGTAACCAGAAGTATATTTATTCAGCTTCTACTCCAGATGGCGATTGGTCAAATGCGGCTTTTTTGTTAGCACTCGGAGCACTTGGGAATAGCCCAATAAGAGTCCGTAACCTACCACTTCCATCGATGCAGGGAGATATGAATATACTCGATTTGCTTGAAGATTTTGGCGTAACCATTAATTGCTATCCAGATATATTGGATGTCAATGGTGGAAGTATAGATGTATTTCCATGCAGAAACCTAAGGGCAATTAATAGTATTAACGCTTCAGGGTTCCCCGATCTTGTTCCTATCATCGCTTTGGTTGCTAGCCTTGCGAACGGTACGACAGTTATAAACCATGCAGAAAGACTGAGATACAAGGAGAGCGACAGGCTCGCTAGCACATGCAGCGTACTTAGGAATCTCGGTGCTAATATAGAAGAGACAAAAGATGGACTAATCATTGAAGGAGTAGATACACTTCGTGGTTCTTACGAGGGTAATGGATATGGCGACCATAGAATCATAATGATGATTGCAGTCTCTTCACTCATATCAGACGGTATTGTTAGAATCCACGAGGCTTCAGCAGTTGCAAAATCATATCCAAACTTCTTTGAAGTTATTAAACTACTAGGGTTCGATGACAATCTCGAACTCGTGTAATATCAACATATCGTATGTTAATCACCCTATGCCATAGGAGGACAAATGTCTATCTATAAAGGTCAAACACTCACATTATCAATATTCGGCACATCACACGGCCAATCGATTGGAATGACACTATCTGGAATTCCTTCAGAAGCTAATATCAATCTTGATGTCTTGCAGGAGTTTATGGCACGAAGGGCTCCTGGAAATAGTCCCCTTTCGACTAGCCGCAAAGAACCTGATATCCCTAAGTTTGTGAGCGGTCTAAAATCTGGGAGTTCTCGAAATTCAAGAAACCTTACTACAGATGGATCTGAGATAAAGGCGATAATCTACAATAGAGATGTGAAATCCTCAGATTATTCAAAGATAGCGAATACACCTAGACCTGGGCACGCCGATTACACAGCACACGTAAAGTACGGTGGATTGGAGGACTCACGAGGCGGCGGAGCATTCTCTGGCCGCATGACTGCACCGCTATGTATAGCAGGCGGAATTTGCAAGCAGCTACTTGCGGAGAGAGGAATTTATATTCACGCTTCAATCCACGATATTCATGGAAATGCAGAAGATCCTCTATCCGAGATAAAAAAAGCTCAAGTACTTAGGGATTCAGTCGGTGGAACGATTTCATGCACCATAAGTGGATTAGATGCTGGATACGGCGGACCGTTATTCGAAGGACTTGAAGGCCGAATTGCAGAAATAGTATATGCGATACCTGCGGTCAAGGGCATCGAATTTGGTGCTGGCTTTGAATCGACACGTATGTACGGAAGTGAAAATAACGATGAATTTTACTACGATGAGAATGACACGGTGTGCACCCGAACAAATAACTGTGGCGGCATACTGGGTGGAATAAGCGACGGTATGGATATAGAGTTCCGCGTGGCAATAAAACCGACACCATCTATTGCAAGGTCGCAGAGGACCATAGTATACGATAGTACAGAGGAGGCTGTAATCGAAGTTCAAGGCAGGCATGATCCATGCATAGTGCCGAGGGCCGTCCCTTGCGTGGAGGCTGCCGCTGCAGTTGTGATAGCTGATCTAGTTTTGACAGAAAAAGCTGTTTCATCTGCAGCTTCTAAAAAATCAAAGGGACTGACGACGGCATCACCTACTTCAGCTAGCAGCTTCGGTCTCGCTTCCGACGACCTCTCACATCTTAGATCATCGATTGATGAGATAGATTTGCAGCTGCTAAACTTAATAGAACGTAGACTGCAAATTGCCGAATCAGTTGCCGCATACAAGAAAGAAAATAATCTTGGAATAATTGATTCAAATAGAGAGGCATCATTACTGAAGAGGATACAGTTCCTTTCCATCGATGACCTAGCAGATTTAAACGAAGAAATATTTAAGGCAATTATCAGAGCAAGCTGTAAACATCAGGAAAAGTTCTTAAAGTAACTACATACTTGATACTTTATTAAATATACTGAAAATCTAATCACCTTTCCACTTGAATTCAAGCGTTAATACAGAATTTTTAATCTATAATATTGTGATATTAAAGGGAAAAGGATGGGTCCTAAGACTCATCCTTTAGTTTCTTTCGCGCTGCCCTTAGCACCTGCTCAGTATAACGCCTATCCACGTTATCTACTCCATTTTCTATAGCATCTACCATAGTACTAGCTGCTGACGACGATGCCCTATCGGTAGCCCCTGATATAAGCACTTTTTTTGAAATTGCCATGAGAAACTTATCCAGTCCCTTGACTTCGCTCGGCACATATCTGCCTGGGCAAAAATATAGGAGCGTGTTCTGCATGTTTATTCCGTCTTTGAAGTTGATCTCACATATCTGCTGATAGTTCTGTGGATTGTACTCGGAAATTCCCGTTACAAAAATTATCAGCTTGTCAGCACAATACGCAATCTGCTTTCTGAACTTGTCAAATCCAACTATTCCACTCCCCCTTAACCAGCTACCGAAAATCACGACATCGAACTGCCCAAGTGAACTATAGTCAAGATTCTCTAGAGATACCGATGTGCATCCTAACTCACCGGCAATCCACTCTGCATACTGCTTAGTCGAGCCACGTTTTGAATTGTATATTACTATTGCTTTTTTAATCAAAACTATTCCTCACAAATCTATTTTAATGCTTTACGTTCTCTTTTCCGAGAAGCTGCTCTAATTCAATCAGTAAATTTTCATCGATATCCACACCATTTGCTGATTTAAGTGGCTTTTGCCCTGGCAAATATATTAGCATATCCGTGTCTCCTCTGTGTGCTGATACAGCTCCCAGTATTCTCTGCTGAATTTCATCATTTCCGAGCATATCAGACAGTTCTTGACTGACTCTCAACTTGAGATACTGCTTTTCACGTAACGGTTCGGTCTTCGCTTTACTTCGCGAATAGTTTCTCATGCTAGTGCGATTATAATCATTTCTACCCTGGTCTTTGAACTCACTGATTCGCTCTATTTCAGTCACTTTATTTACTAAGATCTCTGGGTCTGAATCCTCTTTGAAGCTTAGCGTGCCTTTGATAGCGACGATAGCATCGTTTTCTAACACGTATTTTGCCTTCGCATAATCTCTAGGGAATACAATCGCAGTTATTACACCGTAATAATCTTCGATAGTAAGTCTAGCCATCTCCTGGTTAGACTTTGTTATCATGCGGCGTAAATCCCCAACCATACCAGCCATTATAACTGTGTCGCCGTCATTAAAGCGATTACTTCCAGATGATCTCTCCTCTATGAACTCAGACTCAGTCTCACCATCACCGCTGAGATTGGAATCAAATATTTCTGCGGTATTCGCAGTTATATTCTCATCTATCAAATCACGATACTTGTCGAGTGGATGTCCAGACAGGTATACGCCCATCATCTCCTTCTCCATGGCGAGAAGATGTGCTTTATCGAAATTCTGTATATTAGGAAGCTCTGGTGCAGTCTTGACATCTTCCATGATATCGGAATCGAGCTGGAGCAGAGAAATCTGATCCTTAGAAACTCTGCGAGCACTACTCTGGGCTGCTCCGACGGCATCGTCACTTATAGCGAGAAGCGCGGCTCTATTTTGCGTAAATTCATCCATCGCGCCAGCCTTGATAAGGCACTCTATAGCCTTTTTATTCAGCTCTGATGGTTCAATAGACTTGATAAAATCGTATAAATTATCTATATCACGCCCTCTTCTTCCTTCGACTATCGCATCAACTATACTGCTTCCAACGTTCTTAATAGCTAATAGTCCAAATCTGATCTTGCCATCCTTGGCGATAAATTTTCTCCTGCTATGCAGGACTGAAGGAGGTAGCACTTCGATTCCAAGCTCTTTGCAGTTCCTGATGTACGCCGCGATGTGCCGAGGCTCTCCCATCACACTTGACATAAGAGCCGCCATGAATTCTACAGGATAATGTGCCTTGAGATAAGCGGTCTCATAAGATACAACAGCATAAGCTGCAGCATGGGATTTATTAAAAGCATACTCGGCAAAGCTAACCATATCGTCAAATATAGCCTCTGCTGCCCTCTCAGGTATGCCATTTGCCACGCAGCCAGCAATTGCCGGTGTTCCGTCGGAATCGTCCTTGCCGTGGATAAAGTATTTCTTCTCCTCCAGCATGACACTCATCTTCTTTTTGGACATAGCACGACGCACGAGGTCAGATCTACCAAATGAATATCCTCCAAGTTCACGCACAATCTGCATTACTTGTTCTTGATAAACCATGCATCCATAAGTCACGTTAAGAATTGGCTCCAAGTGAGGATCAACATACTTGACTTTCTCTGGATTCTTTTTATTTTCTATATACTTTGGAATCGAGTCCATCGGACCCGGTCTATATAGTGAGATTCCGGCTACTATATCTTCAAAGCAAGATGGGTTCAAGTTCTTCATAAACTCGGTCATACCAGCACTTTCAAGCTGGAATATTCCCTGTGTGTTGCCCTTTGAAATCATCTCATACACAGCTGGATCATCGTAATCCATCTTGCTGAAATCAATCTCTACACCATGATTCTCCTTGATTAGCTGAATAGCTTCATTAATCATGGTAAGGTTTCTAAGTCCAAGGAAATCCATCTTCAGAAGCCCCAGCTCCTCAATCGTCGTCATGTTAAACTGAGTAGCTAGCCCCTTATCCGACATATATAGAGGAACATATTCATCGAGAGGCATCTTGCTGATTACAATTCCTGCGGCATGCGTCGAGGAATGGCGTGGCATACCCTCAACTGCCATCGACATGTCGAGGATATTTTTTACAAGAGGCTCAGTTTCGTATCTCGCCCTGAGATCGCGATTGATATCGAGAGCCTTGCTGATAGTCATACCAAGTTCTGCCGGAATCGCTTTCGCAATTGAATCAGCCTCCGCATAGCTCGCATTGAGCGCCCTACCTACATCACGCACGGCAGCCTTCGCCTTAAGCGTTCCAAAAGTGATAATCTGCGACACCTTGTCTTTTCCATACTTTTGAACAACATAGTCAATGACCTCCTGTCTTCTATCGATGCAGAAGTCGACGTCTATGTCGGGCATGCTTACTCGCTCAGGATTTAAGAATCTCTCAAAGATTAGATTATACTTAATAGGTTCTATCTCGGTGATTGCCAGGCTGTATGCCACTATGCTTCCCGCCGCTGAACCTCTGCCAGGTCCAACGGGGATATCATTGCTCTTGGCATAATGAATAAAGTCCCATACGATTAGAAAGTACTCGACATACCCCATCTTCTCGATCACCTCGAGCTCACTCTCTAGCCTGGTACGATATATGGATTCATCCTGAAGAGCTTCGCTACCATATCTTCTCTCAAGCCCATCGTAACAAAGATTCCTGAGATAATCTTTGTTAGTCATTCCCTCTGGTGGTACGAATTCTGGTAGGTGATATTCGCCGAACTCAAACTCTACATTGCAGCGCTCCGCAATCTTGTGTGAATTTTCTATAGCTTCCGGGTGATCTGGAAAAAGTTCCATCATCTCGGACTCGCTCTTAAGATAAAATTCATCGTTCGCAAATCTCATTCGATTTTCATCGTCAACCGTTGATCCTGTCTGGATTGCAAGAAGCACATCGTGAGCCTTAGCATCGCTCCTCTTTATATAATGTGCATCATTAGTAGCAACCAGTGGCGCACCGATATCCTCTGCAAGTTTAACGAGTCCCTGAGTAGCTGGCTTATCATCATCTAGAAAGTGATTTTGTATCTCCAAATAGAAATTGTCTTTTCCAAATATATCGCGTAACTCAAGCGCCTCTGCCTTCGCACCAGAGTAATCACCATTTAATATCTTTCTTGGAATTGCACCAGCTAGACAAGCGGAAAGGCAAATTATTCCTTCGCTATGCTCGCGCAGCAACTCCTTATCTACTCTCGGCTTAAAATAAAATCCCTCTGTAAATGCAGCTGACACGAGTTTAGTTAGATTTTTATATCCAATCATGTTCTCCGCAAGCAGTATGAGGTGATTCATATTCCTGTCACGATCAGGGTCCTTATCAAAGCGAGTTCTCGGAGCAACATAAACTTCACAGCCGATAATTGGCTTAATGCCTGATTTTTTGCAGGATTTATAAAAGTCGATAATACCGAACATAACACCATGATCGGTTATAGCCAAGGAGTCCATTCCTAAACTCTTCACATATTCTGGTGCTTTGTTAATCTTGGACATTCCGTCTAGCAAACTGTATTCTGAGTGAACATGTAAGTGTGTAAATGCCATCTCTACCTCTTTACTAATAAATATATTAATTAATAAATAATATATTAAAAATAATTTTTCTTTCAGTCAGTAAATTGTATCACAATAACCCGAAAATAGCTAAATATCAATATCTTCATAATAATAACATATTATCGCTATATTATTGACAAACATATGTCAAACCAATATAATGAACTCAAGAACAGACGATCGGGAGTCTGTAGGAATTATCTTTTTTACATCGTTTTTTAAACGTATGGAGGTTATTATGTTATATGCACTAAAAGGTCTATGCGTGATCGGAATGGTTCTCTGTATTGCGCTAACACTACTAAAGGTAAAAGCTAACCTAGCAACAGAAGAAGGTAAGGCTGAATGGGCTGAGCAGAAGAAATTTGCACCTTGGAACGCTATGGTCGGCGTTGTTGCTAACTTCTTCGACACACTAGGAATCGGTTCATATGCTACATCTTGCGCACTCTTTAAGATCAGAGGGTCCATCAAGGACATTTATATCCCTGGAACTCTAAACGTTGGAGATACTCTCCCTGTACTTCTAGAGGCATTCCTATTCTTCGGATTTGTTGATATTGATACTCTAACACTTGTATCCATGCTTGTCGCAGCTGTACTAGGTGCATTCGTAGGAGCTGGATTCGTTACAAAGTGGGATCAGCACAAGGTTCGTATCGGAATGTGCGTTGGTCTACTTATCCTAGGAACTGTAATGGCTTGCAAGACTGCTAATATTGGACCTTTCGGACTAGTTGGAACTGCAACTGCTCTTCACGGAGCTAAGCTGGTAATCGCTGTAGTTATTAACTTCTTCCTAGGCGCACTTATGAATATCGGTGTAGGTCTATATGCTCCTTGCTTAGCACTTATCTCCGTTCTCGGAATGAACATTGGAGCTGCATTCCCAATCATGATGGGATCTTGCGCATACCTAATGGCATTTGGTAATGGACCTAAGTTCATCAAGGAAAACAGATTCGACATGGTTTGCACACTTTGCCAGATGGTAGGTGGTGTAATTGGTGTTTGCATCGCATACTTCCTAGTAAAGAAGATGCCAATAGATGTACTTCTTAAGGTTGTTATCGTAGTTGTATACTTCACAGCATTCATGTTTGGTAAGGATGCTCTTGCTGATAAAAAGAAAGCTTAATTGGTAAGCACAATAAGAAATCGCAAAAGGTCTCCAGATGGAGACCTTTTTTATGTATTTAATATTTTAGTACCTGCTAATCTATAGGCTCTATCATCAATAATATTTCAGTCTCGTACTCACTGAATTACAGCACTTCTATATCTACTAATTCCTGTATCACAGAACCTTTTATATCTACGCTCCCCTAAATTCACGCACCTTCTCAAGGATAGGGAGAATTGCCTCATGATCAATTCCGTCATAGCCATTTTCAAATCTTTCCTTTGCATCTTGAACTTGATCATCATGCACTGGAACAAATATCTTTTCTCCCATAGCTTTTAGTGCAATCTTATCTGCACTCTTGCAATCTTTTGAATTATATTTTCCTGGAAGCATATAAAAACAATCATCCGGCAGCTGTTTACAACCATTAAGCCCTTTTACAAAGGTCCTATACTCATCTGTCGGCTCAATAACACCAGTTGCAAATACGATAAGGTTATTATTATCTATACCAAAATTTGATAGGTTTGCGCGAAGCATATTAAATCGTGTTATCTCACCACCCCTAATCCAGCTACCAAATATTATATTTTTATACATCGAAGCATATCCTAGTTTAGCACGTGAATATTTCATCACATCGCAGTCTAGTGCTTCTGCTATCCATTCTGCATACTTCTCTGTGGCACCATTGCTAGAATTATAGATTAGTATAGTGTCTGAATTCTCTGATTGTGTAGCACGCCTCTTTGCCGCCTGTCTATTTGGATTTCTCATATGACTCATGTCTTGCGATATAGCCAGTTACTTATTATTGGCTCACGCTTTATCTCCTTCTCCTTATATTAGCTTATACTCTGTTGCTAATCAAATGTATAGCGCTTTTATTAGTATTCATAACTATAAAACAAGGGATGTCGGAATTCCCCGTCATCCCTTGTCGCTATTATATCATATTAATGATACCAACACTTTACTATCTGTTTTTGAGTTCTTTTTCCTTCATGCGTATTTTAAGAATCATAAGTGCCTTCTTAACATCGTCAGCTGTCATGTTGTTCTCACCTACGATATTAGATTCAAGCCCTTCTGGGTTCTTGTTGATATCTACGATATTATTTTGCAAATACTCATTTTCAACCACGAAAGTAGCCATAGTTCCGCTGAAGTTCAGCCCAGACATCGGGATTCCCATCTCTCCGAGCTCTTCAACGCAGTTTGTATAGTCTACGTCACTATTTCCCCATCCATCAGATGTAAGGATTACACCATCAGCTCTCATACCTTCTGCCATAATTGCAGCGCGTTTGCTATTTCTAAGCTTCTCCTTGTTATCATCAGATGTACCAAATAGTAGAACTCCCATTAGATCGATACCCGAATCTGAACCGACTATATCTACTAGTGGATCTCTAAAGTGATGTAAGCTTGTTTCTTTTGTTGAAGGACCAATTCCCATATCAGCACCTCCTTACTGCATTGAACGGATAGCACCGTCTCTGTACTCATTTGGAGTTAAGAAGACAGGCATATTGTTCATCTCTATAATAGAACGTCCACCATGAGCGCCTGACGGCTCATCTGGGAACAGATATGTGTCGTACATAGCGCCCTGACCAGCAACCTGCCTGATAATTAGCACCTTTTTCTGCCCTGGTCTTGCGATGTCATGGTACTCATGACGCTCTGTAGCTTTATTTCCGTCAAATTTCTTCATCAGCTCTCTGTATATCTGAATAAAGTCATCACAGGCTTGATGAGCTTCTAGACAGCCGTGTCTTTCCTGTCCCATATCCTTTTTAAAGGTAACATCAAATGAGATAATATAGTCATCTTCACCTGGTGTACCAGCTCTGCCAAGAACTAACTGTTCGCTAAGCTGACCTTCTGAAGACCCAAACTCGTGTGTCTGTTTACCCTCGGTATCAACACCAGTAAGCATCACATATACACCTGTTAATGTATGAGTGATACCTTCTCCACATTTTCCTAGCACCTTTGCAGATATAGGGATGATATCCATGATAGTATTAGTCCATCTATCATGATCTCCCGGCTTAATTACCTGAATATCTATATTATCAAGTGTTTCATATTTTTCTAGAAGTGATGGGATAATCTCTTTGGATACGGTCATCATACCGTTATACCCAACGCTATTGTGGTCACCCATCTCAACGTCATTCATATGAAAAGCCTTAATGACAAGCCTTCTCAAATCAATTTCTTGTACACTCATATGCATACCTCAATACTTTAGCTTATATATAATTTACATAATAATTCCTAGTCTGTTCGATTAATCTTAGAAATAGGTGGCATGATGTGTTAAGAATTTCTCGAACTTCCTTTAGAAAAAAGGGGCAGATATAAATCTGCCCCGTCTTCGTTTCCGATGTCCTATTTAATTAAGAACTAGATTACAGCGTGATACTCGTAAGGCAGTGGAACGATCTTTCCTGGAGTCTCGATTGTCTCGAGAAGCTCTAGTGTTGACTTTACGATAGCTGTCTGCATCTCTACGTCATGTGGAGCACCTGCGTTAGCACCCATAGGTACGATAGGAGCAGCCGCACGTGGAGATCCAGCCTGTCTTACAACTGGTGGAAGCGCTGCGATAATAACTGTTGGAATTCCAGCAGCCTCAATTGCTCTCTGCACGATTGTTGCAGAGCGGTGGCAAGTTCCTCATCCAGCTGTGAGGATTGCTGCATCAACATCCTCATCCTTTAGCATCTGAGCGATCTCTGGACCTGTCTCGTTAGTGAACTTTTCGATGTTTCCACCACCACCCATGAATCCAGCATGTGTAGGTGCAGTGTTCTTAATGAAACCTGAGTCTCTTAGCTCGTGGAGTCTGTCGATAGGGAACATGCAGTTGATGTCCTTATTTACGTCAGAGTTATCGTATCCACCGTGTGTTACCATTAGCTCGCTTGATGGAACATCATCTGGAATCTTTCTCCAAGTGAAGTCTCCAGCGAGGTTGAATCTCTTATCTGTCTTTACGTGTACACCTGCAGCAGTAGCAAGAGCAACTGTCATCTCATTGAGAGGCTTAGTTACTGGTGTAAATACTGACTTAGGTGTAATAGGAACAAATATTTCAGATTGTAAGCCTTTTACAACTGTCATACTCATTTGTCTTTTCCTCCTTAGTTATTTGTGCTTTTCAGCGTATTCAGCACGACGTCTGTTTAGAATGTCGATATTACTTACGTACTTCTCGTTAACTTCTGGTCCCTCTTGTTCTATGAAGCTCATATTCCAAGCGACCGTCTGTCCGACCTGTAGCGGATAATCCGAGATTACCATCCTCATCGGCACCTTGAGTTCACCTAGTCGACCTTTAATGTCTACGCAGATTCCCCCATCATGAACCTCTGTAATGACTCCCTCAACTTTGATTATCTTATCTCCGTAATTCATCTGTAATATCTACCTTTCGCAAGCAAAGATTAGTCGTACTTTTCCTTTCTCTTCTCACTGATTGGAAGTGACTGCTCGTTTTCTACTAGATCAATCTTTGTACCAGTAGCCTTCTCGATGAGCTCAACGTTGTTGTTCTTAACATTTACGTTGTATGCTCTCTCTGGAGCCTTAATCTCTTCACCAGCCATCTTAGCCTTCAGCATAGCAAGTCCACGGATAGCATCCTCTGTGCAGAGAGTGTTGCAAGCGAGAACTTCGTTCTCAATTCCGGACATGGACTTGTTATTGTCGATCATTGCATCGCAGTACTTGTTTCCTGTTACTAGAGCACCCTGTACAGCACAGAATGAGAATCCAACAACTGGAATTCCTCTCTTACCAATCTGCTCGATATGGGAAGTGAAGTCAACGTGGTTGTTTCCGAATCCTTCAGTTGTAACAAATGCACCGTCAACGCCCATGGACTCAACCATCTGACCAAGTCTTCTGGATACGTAGAACTTGTCGGAGTTAGCCTGAGGTGATCCAACAAAGATAACGCCTACTACGTCAATATCCTCATCATGTACAGCCTCAACAACTAGTGGCTCTCTCCAGTAGTGTCTGGACATTTCCTTTGAAGCAGGTCCGATACAAGTTAAAGCGTGGATGCAGCCATCGAGTACCTCGAGTGGGTTAGCCATTACTGGAACGTTACCTAGGTCAACGTTTGGCTTAGCTCCAAGTACGCCTACAGGATCGTTAGGGAATAGGAAGTTGTCGTGCATAGCACCCTGTCCCATGATTTCCTTAACAATAACAACCTTCTTCTTTCCAGGGTGTCTTGTCTGCTTAAGTGTTTGCTCCTCAGAAGGAGTAACATCCTTAAGGTCTCTTCTCATTGCTTCTCTGATTTCAGAAACTACGTGGTCTACAGCAGTGTGAACTGCGATAGGTCCTGGTCTTTCCATGTTCTTTAGGTTGTCGATAACAGCGTGAGCAACGATCATGATCTCACCCTTATCAACAGCACCTGGACGACCCCACATCATGTTCTCGTCGATGTAACCCTCGGATGAACCGAACTCACCAACCTGAACACCTTCTTCTGTAACACCAGTTACAACCATTACAACGCCATCGAGAACCTGAGTAACGCCCTCACCAAGACCCATATCGGAGTCTGCCTTTGTAGCGATTGGCTGGATATCCATTACTGTCTCTGTGTAAACGTGGTAATTATCTGGTGTAATTAGGCTAAGCTCTAGGGACTGTACTAGCTTCTGTGCCTCAGCACCCTCTGTAGCTGCACTCTTACGAACGTAAAGTGTATCTCCCTCAATCTTAGTCTCGTCTCCAAGAACAACCTTGTTGATCTTGTAGTGCTTTCTTGTCATCTCTCTTAGAACAGTCTCAGTATGCTCTTCAACTGGAGCTGCTGCTACTGCTGGAGCTGCTGTTGCTACTGCCTGAGCTGGAGCTACAACGCTGCCACCAAGTCCTGCTGGGAGCTCGATGTCGATGTTCTTTCCCTCTCCTATGTGTAGCTTAATTGTTCCTGCTGCTGCAGCAACTGGAGCAACTGGAGCTGCAACTGCAGCTGGAGCTTCCTCTGCCTCAGCAACTGGAGCCTCTTCCTCTGCAACCTCATCAGCATCGTACTTATCAACGATGTCTGCTGTGATTGGAGTTAAAGAATCAACAGTTTTAGTTAGTTTCGATCCGTTTAGTACCTGACCGAGCTTGAGAGCTCCATCGACATTCAGCAGACCAGAATCAATTAGATCTGGGAAAATTGCTGGATCTTCGAAGTTAGCTGGCTCAAGAACAGTTCCCTCTTCTGCTCTGCAGCATAGTACCGCTGGGTCGTTCGCATGTTGTTTAGCTGTTTCAGCTGTGATTGACATATCGATCTTCCTCCTTGAAAATATTGCCTTTGCAAATGCAAAATTTTATATATTTATTCCGTCCGTGCTTCATGCGATCGGGCACATGAAGCACTCGGATTAAATATCAACTAGTTGTTCTCAACGTTATCTACTACGTTAAGATCCTGATCAACCTGCTTAGAAACTCTCAGAGTTCTATATAGTGGATGATCAACCGCTCTCATGATGTGGTCTGTCTGGTGAATTACCTTTAGACCCATCTTAGGTCCAGAAGCCATTACAGTGTTCGAACAATCTGAGCAGTTTCCGATAATAATGTATTCACACTTATCCTTCTTGAACTGTAGGTTGTTTGATACCTGACCTGGGCAGTTTCCTGGTCTCTCGCACTTTCTTGAACCATTAGGCATTTCCTGTGCCTGCTTGCAGTAGCAGTGAGAAACTTCCTTTGCGTTGTACTTCTTGCAAAGTTCCTGCATTCTCTCATAGTTACCACCACATGCGCAAACGAGGATTCCCATGCTTGCTCCGTGTAAATCCATGAATGGCATAGAAACTAGGATAGCTCCTGTTGTCTTAGTGATAGGTGCATCTAATGTTGTTGACTTACCAGTGAAGGCACCACCCATTACGATTTCACCATACTCACCATCAATTCCACCAGCTCTCTCGATTAGAGCACCAACGCTTGTTCCAACTGGAACGTCCATAAATACGTGAGCATCGTGTCCTCCGTTGAGCTTACCTCTTACTGTGAGGTGCTTTAGGAATGATGGTTTTCTCTCATCTACAGCCTCAGCTACTCTTGAGCAAGTCTCACTGTTGATTACAACAGACTTTGCTGCTGATGGAAGCTGGCTTGGCTCTAGCTCAATACCTAGACATTCTCTTACTACAGCTCTTTCTTCACCCATTGGGTAGATGTCTGGTAGAAGATGTCTAGTGATATTTGGCTCATCCTTGAGACATTCGTCAAGGATTTCAACAGCCTTACGATTCTTCTTCTTAATAGCAATAATTGCCTTATCTGCTCCAGAGATTTCCATACAGAGCTTTACTCCACGGATAACCTTCTCTGGTTCTTCCTCAATCTGCTGAATGTTGTGCTTTAGTCCAGGCTCGCACTCAGAAGCATTTACAAGGATGTAACCACCATCCTCAAAATGAGCATCTAGCTTAACTGCAGTAGGGAATCCAGCTCCGCCCATTCCTACAACTCCAGCAGCCCTAACCATCTCAAGAGGAGTTCCTTCTTCGATAGGAACGAACTCGTCCTTCTGCTCTTCATCAGGCTTAATAACAATCATCTCGTCTGTTATTTCTTCAACAACGCCGTAAGCGCTGGAGAAGATATTTGCGCCGAGACCTGTTGGTTCTGCAATGAGGGTTCCCTTCTTAACTTTGTCACCAACTTTAACAATTGGAGCACAAGGTTTACCTACATGCTGTCTCAACAAAATCTGCAAATTTTCCATGACACAGTCTCTCCTTAAATATCTTTGACTCTACAAATCATTAATGCGTATCGTTCGAAAAGCCACACAAATAAAGGTAATGCGCACTCTTTTCTAGATTGATGATAACATAACGATTTATTTATTTCAATGATAATTGTTAGATTATCTATTGAGTTTTTCAATAGATAATTTTCTGTCATATCTTATCCTTTGTTATACAATATCTGCTTTTTTAGTCACATATTTAGTCACATATTTTAATCAGTAATTTCTATCGATATCAAAACTTTATTGAATTTTCTTGATAATCAATTCACAACGTTTTCGTTAAAACAAGATGGTTTCAGTGCATTTGAACTAACACTCATACCATCTGTGTTTTAATTTTGGTAATATGCATTTGTTATATTATTGACTTTTAATATTTACTGCTCTATAGTTTACTTAGGTGGCAATTATTTATTTTTATACTTATGTAACCTAAGGAGGTACATGATATGGCACTAACTGCTAAGATTGATTACACTAAGTACACTGACGCTATCAGAACTATAGAGGCTCACACTGAAGGTGAGTACTGCAGAGTAGCTCTCGATTGTCCAAAGACAGAAGGAAACACAATGATTGAGAGAAAGCATTACCTCGAAGAGCACTACGATTATCTAAGAACCGCTCTCATGTTCGAGCCTCGTGGACACCACGATATGTTCGGTGCTTTCGTTGTTGAGCCTTGCAATAAGGAAGCTGATTTCGGCGTATTCTTCATGGACGGTGGCGGATACCTCAACATGTGCGGTCACTGCACAATCGGTGTTGTAACAGCAATCCTTGAAGGTGGTCTAATGGAGATGAAAGAGCCTCAGACTGAGGTTGTTCTAGAAGCTCCAGCTGGTATCATCAGAACTGTTGCTGATGTTAAGGATGGCAAGGTTACCGGTGTAACTCTAACAAACGTTCCTTCATTCAGATATAAGAAAGATCTTCATGTTGAATTCGAAGGCAAAGACGTTGTATACGACATCTGCTTCGGTGGTTCTTTCTTCGCTCTTGTTGATACAGAGAAGAACTTCGGAATCAAGGTTGGCCCTGACACAGCTGGCTTCCTAACAAGATTCTCAAGCTTCATGCTACAGGAAGTTAACAAGACCGTTTCCATACAGCACCCTGAGCTAGATATCACATCTGTAGACCTAGTTGAGAACTACTCAACAACAGATACCCCAGATGCAGACCTACGTAACCTCGTAGTATTCGGAGATCCTGCAGACCCTCAGCTAGACAGATCCCCATGCGGAACTGGTACATCAGCTAAGATGTCCCTGCTCCATGCACTCGGAGAACTTCCTGTTGGTAAGGAGTTCGTTTACGAGTCATTCATCGGAACTAAGTTCTACGGCATGATTCAGAGCGAGACAAAGGTTGGCGAGTTCGATGCAATCGTACCTCAGGTAAAGGGTGGTGCATATCTCTGCGGAGAAGCTACTTGGTTCATCGATCCAGACGATGCTCTAGGAAAGGGTTTCGTAGTTCCTAAATAGTATATAAATATGATTTATACTCATAATAAATACGGGCTGGCAAATGTCAGCCCGTATTTTTTCATCTCTTTATTTAAAATAAAGAGCCAGGCTAAGCCTGGCTCAAAGGAGTTGATCAATCTATCTATGCGGTAAAAATGATGGTTCTAAACTGGGAACTCAATTGCGATGTCTTTGCCCTCCCCGATATAGAGCTTAACAACGCCGCCAACAACTGACATATTAACGTTCTGTACTTGTCCACCAATTGAAGGTTCTGTCAATGCGCCAGCTTCTGCCACTTCTTCAGTCTCTTCAGCAGCCTCATCGACTTCTTCGTCGTATTTATCAACAATGTCTGGAGTAATTGGAGTTAGGGAATCAACGGTCTTAGTTAGCTTCGATCCGTTGAGCACCTGTCCAAGCTTAAGCGCTCCATCGATGTTAAGTAGTCCAGTATCAATTAGATCAGGAAAAATTGCCGGATCTTCAAAGTTTGCCGGAGTTAGTTCAGTTCCCTCCTCCGCTCTGCAGCATAGAACCGCAGGGTCATTCTTGTGCGCTTGCGCTGTTTCAGCTGTAATTGACATTACATACACCTCCATAAATTTTCATTTTCATTACGTAAAAGAGATTACCACCTACGGCATTTAATCTCAATAGATTTGCCTATAGGTAAAATCTATTTGAAGATGTTCTATTATTAGAGGTTTAAAATTGAAATAATCAATATCAAATTGAATGGTATTGCATCTACAAAAAGCAAAATACTGCAACTCAGCTGAGTTGCAGTATTTTGTGTGGTGCGCCCACAGGGACTCGAACCCCGAACCTTCACATTCGTAGTGTGACGCTCTATCCAATTGCGCTATAGGCGCTCAAAGCACTATAACAATTTAACATGGTATAGTGCTGTTGTCAAGTAAATTCAATGGTCTTACAAGCTTATCTTTCAATTTTACTTTTTTGACTGCGTGCCACTATGCCGAGTACTATCTCTCTTGGTACAAACTTTGAAGCAATTGCAGCTACTTTAACCATCATATTAGGAACTATGATAATCTTGCCCTTATCCGCTTCGTCTATGCAATACGATACACATTCACGCGCAGATATTCCCTTAAGCGAGAATTTCACGTTTGCAACATCGTTGAACTCTGTATTTACCGGCCCTGGGCAGAGCGCATGAACCTGGGCGTGGCTACCGAGGAGTTTCAGTTCTTCTGCAAGTGCATTTGTAAGAGATACGACATAGGATTTGGTCGCATAGTACGTCGCCATATACGGTCCTCCTGGCATAAGTCCAGCAACAGACCCTACGTTGATGATATGTCCATAATCCCGCTCTATAAAATGCGGCATCATCTGATGTGCGATGTAGTGAAGAGCCTTAACATTGACATCTATCATGTTTAAATCATTCGAAATATCGCTCTTATCAAATCTTCCCACCGCTCCGAAACCAGCATTATTGATGAGTATGTCTAAAGGCATCTCGCGCTTTGATTTGAGATGCGAAATAAGGTTCTCGCATTCATTTAAATCTGATAAATCCGCTGTTATACACTCACACTCTACGCGGTAATCGCTTGCGAGTTCCTGACCAAGGTCAACGAGCCTATCCTCTCTTCTTGCAACCAAGATAATTGAATATCCTTCGGCTGCAAGCTGACGTGCAAACTCCGCACCTATACCAGAGCTAGCACCAGTTACGCAAGCTAGTCCGCTGGACGGCTTATCGCACTTCTTATTGGGAATGCTAATGGTCTGCACATTCATTAGAATCTATTTCTCCTATTATTCTTGTATAGCAACATAAAATAGTAAATGCATAGAGCAAATAAAATTCCGCCGAGCACAACGCTTATTATGCGAATCATAGTAGCACCTTCTTTCGATAAATAGTATTAGCGACACTTAATAGCTTTGGTTCCACTTTCATAGCGAGTATCGCCTAGTTCTTAGAGTAGTATTTGCCCCTCTTCGGATAAACTTCCTTGATGGTTCCCTTGCGGAATTCAGCATTCAGCTGCTGAAGGTCATCTATCTGAGACTGCAGCACCTTCCCTATGTCCGTATCTATAATAAGCATACGAGCAGGAAGGGTGTGAGTTGTAACGATATTAGGATTATTAAACTCTTGCGTACCGTCTGGCTGGAGCGGATGGTATGGTTCGTGTTCAGATAGCGCCATAAACCAGGAGTTAAATATAAACGTATATCCGGCAATTCCAGTAGTCTTCTGATAAGCCTTTGAAATACCACCGTCGATAACTATAAGTTTACCTTCTCCCTTGATTGGGCTTTCTCCGTCCTTGATTTTAACCGGAACATGCCCATTGAGGATAATCCCTTTCGATGGGTCAAGATCGAAGTCACGGATAATTTTGATGCAGATGTCCTTATTCTTAATCAGCTTATAATACGGAACCGTGTGCTCCTTGTGAGTTGATTTATCTGCGATAAAGAGCCTCTCAAAGGTAGTCATCTTATCCTTTCCAAACAGCGGCGAATCTGGTCCGAGCCAGAGATACCACATTAGATTTGCAGCATCAGCCTTATCGAGTTCGCATCTAGGATTGAAATAGACTTCTCTTAGTTCCTGGTCAAGCTGTCTCATGAGCCCTGCCCCATGGTTTGTCTTACCAGCTATTGTAACTTCCATGAAATCGCCATCCTCCGTAAATGGGATGCATCCATGGAACAATAGGTTGCCATTGTATGTTGTAAAAAGAGCTCCGTGAGTATATAGAAAGTTAATGTGCTCCTGTAGCTTCTTGGAATTAGTTATAGATGCCTCAAGCGCAACCATTACCTCCTCCTCTTCAGGACTTAGCTTGTATGGATCTGCTGGGTCGATAGTAGGAAGGTTCGTATCCTTGATCGGATAAACTTCTCCGTAGCAATTAACTGTTCCCTCATCCAAATTAATCTTATCAAGCATCAACCTGTGATCAAGCTTGAACTCCGGATGGTTCATTATAGTCTGACCTTCAACCTTGAACTGGATAATCGCAATCATCTTGTGCATCTTAGCTGCAAGCTCTTCAGGAATTGGGTCAAATCTGTTCTTTTCGAGTACATGAGGCATAAAACCTGTACAAGGATCATCTCCATAAATCTGCTGCGCTCGTGTCGCTAGCGGACGCAGATTGATGCCATACCCATACTCTAGCATATCGAAATTATTGTAGCTAACGTTCATGCGAATGATATTTGCAATGCACGGTCTATTCCCGCACGCTGCACCCATCCACACAACGTCGTGATTACCCCACTGAATGTCCACACTCCGTCTAGACATGAGGAAGTCCATAATCCTGTGAGGTTTAGGGCCTCTATCAAAGATATCTCCGATGATATGAAGGTGATCGACAGCCAGTTCACTTATCGTATTAGCAATCTCAGTGATCAGCGTCTTGGCAATTTTAAATTCAATTACTGAATCAATGATTTCTTGATAGTATTTCTGTCTGTTATCATCATCATCTGCAAACATCAGCTCATCCATAATATAACCAGTATTATCAGGAAGAATTCTTCTAACCTTGGATCTGGTATACTTGTTAGATACTGCTCTGCAAATGATTATCAATCTATAAATAGCAGAAGAGCACCAAGCATTAAAATCGGCTTCATTTGCCTCTCTTCTCTTAAGTTCATTTATCGGATCGTATATGAGCGCCGCTAATTGCTCTCTATCTGTTGCGCTAAGAATCGCCCCAAAGTTCTCATCGATTTTCATCTTGATAGTACCAGATGCACTGCGCACAAAGTACTGAAACGCATCATATTCACCGTGAAGATCGCTTAGAAAGTATTCTGTCCCCTTCGGCAGGGCGAGAATCGCTCTAAGGTTAACAATTTCTGCATTGACAGAGCGATGATTTGGATATTTCTGAGCTAGCATCTCGAGATACTTATTGTTAGACATCGTGTTCCTCCACTCTCATGAGGTCTGCACCTAGACTCTTGAATTTTCCTACAAAATCTTCATATCCTCTTTCGATATGATATATCTCACTCACTTCAGTTGTTCCAGTTGCTACTAATCCTGCAAGTACCATTGCCGCACCCGCACGAAGGTCTGTTGATCTAACCTTTGCTCCATGAAGCTGCTTGCCTCCAGGAATCGTCGCCTCTCTGCTGTTATCTGTAGAAATGTCCGCACCCATACGATTAAGCTCAACAACGTGCATAAAACGATTTTCGAAAACTGTCTCTCTAACGACGCTAGTTCCCTCGACAGTAGTCAGAAATGCCATAAAAGGTGACTGAATATCTGTCGGAAAACCTGGATATGGCAGAGTTTTGATATCAGTCGCAACGAGATTTCCCTTAGTTGCATCTACGAGGATGCCCTCTTCATCGACATTTACCGAAACTCCGCATTCCTTTAGCTTGGCGATTATCGGTCTTACATGACCAGGAATACCGTTTCTAATGAGTACCTTTCCCCTTGTGATAGCAGCAGCTAGCATAAATGTTCCACATTCTATTCTATCCGGAATAACGGTGTGAATCGCACCTGAAAGCTCATCAACTCCAGTAATACGTATGGTATCTGTGCCGGCACCTTTAATTTTCGCTCCCATCTTGTTCAGCATATTGGCTAAATCGACAATCTCAGGTTCCTTGGCTGCATTCTCTAGAATAGTAGGCCCCTTGGCAAGCGCTGCTGCCATCAAGATATTCTCTGTCGCACCAACACTAGGAAAATCAAGGTAAATCGCATCACCTACAAGACCGCCTTTCGGTGCTTCGATTATGATACTCGAATTCTCTAGGTCCTCCGTCACGGTTGCTCCAAGAGCTTTGAATCCTTTGAGGTGAAGGTCGATAGGTCTCTTCCCGATAGTGCATCCTCCTGGAAGCGGCATAACGACCTTGCCACATCTTGCAAGAAGTGGACCCATAGCCATTGTAGAAGCTCTCATCTGGGACACGAGCTCGGCATCTCCTTCAACCGTAGTAATCTCAGCTGCATTGACCGACAGCTTACCTGGATCAGACATAGATACGACAGCTCCAAAGCTCTCGAGCATCTTGCGCATAACCATTACATCTGACAGGTCTGGGACATCATCGATCACACATGTGTCTGGAGTCAGCAGAGTCGCTGCCATGAGCGGAAGAACCGCATTCTTTGCTCCGCTAATTTTAACCTCTCCTTCTAAAGGTCCGCTATTGTTAACTAGTATCTTTGCCACTGAAATTTCTCCTTGATAAATAGATATAGAGATGCCGAAAAGCACCTCTTAAATAATTGCCTTATCTTATATAGTTATCTGCGTTTTCTCTTGCGAATCCTGTTAGGACGCTCGTAATTCATCTCGTCCATCTCATATCTATTCGCACGCTTCTTCGACTTTCTGCTGAATGACTTGAGTGCACCAGCGGCAGTTCCTACATTGCCTGCAGTCCTAATAATAGACCGGTTCTCATTAATTTTATCGCTCACACTCGTAAACATGTCAATCGCATGGTCTATCTGCTCATCAACCTGTTCAGTTCTAGCTGCTGCAATTGTTGTCATCCTCTTGGTATCAGCTAGCAACTCATCCACGTTTCTAAGCGTGTCAGCAAGCTTGATAGCCAATCTAATCAAGAAAATTATGAGTATAAAAAGTGCGATTAGCACTAGCAATATTGCCGCCTGCTTGATATCTAATGAGACTCTCATCATTCCCTCCTTCTACTCTTTAGGTAGTATATAAATTATACCTTAGGCATATTGTATGTTCAATCTTATAAATATACGATATCTCATATATTCCTTTATGATATTCATCTTTCATGCAGTTCTATAAATATATGCGTTTGATCAAATCTGTATATCCGGAGCCATCGGAATTGTAGACTGCAATCTCTGGCAGCATCTTAAGGTCAGGCTTTGCACCTGCTACTGCATGGATGAGAACCAGATTCGCTGGTTCATTGCTGCTCGGTACGACGAGTTGCAGCTCCTTGGGCTCCAGTGCTGCTGCTCGCAGGGCTTCGAAGATGTCCGGTAGGCGCGATGGTCTATGAATCATGTAGAAGTCGCCTCCGGACTTCAGAATCTGACTTCCACACTTTGCAAATTCAGTGACTCCAGCCGTGGTCTCGTGCCGCGCAATGAACTTTGCACTATCTTCGTTTGGAATCCCAGAACCACGCCTAAAGTAAGGTGGGTTGGTGACAACAGCGTCGAAAAAACCATCGTATCCATCAAGCTGAGAAACATCTGTGAGCACGAAGCTTATTCTATTCTCAAGAGCATTCATCTCACGTCCACGCATTGCTCTATCAAGAGCTATGGGGTTCCTTTCAAATCCTACAATCTCAGATATAGGGAGTTTATGTGCAAGTATAAATGGAATAATCCCATTCCCTGTCCCGAGGTCAGCTACGCGCATCTTGAGCCTACTCTTGACAGGTTTAGCACCGGTTTCGCCACTGGCAAAAGCTGATAGCAAAACCGCATCAATACCGTAGCTAAAGCCATCCCCCTGTACTACTTTAAATCCACCCATTCCTATATCATCGATTCGCTCTGGTTTTCTCTGCATATCTCAGGTCCTCACCATAAGGCATCTCAATATACCTAAACTAGTCACGCGTTAGCTCTTTAATCTCCTTCAGAGTCTCTTCGTCGAGGTCTCCTAGGTCATCATTTTTCTTGTGGTGGTGTTTCTTATCTATTCGCTTAATTTCTTTTTTGAAATAGATATTGTAATCAGGACCGAGCGTATCCTCTCCAGTTTCTTTATCCTCGACGATAAGTCTAGCTGTGACCTTTCCATTAAATAGATCGACGTTTACGACCTTAGCTATTCCGTCAGGAGTCTCGATGCGCTCTCCCTCATTAGGCATCCCCTTGCGGAGCTCCTGATAAGTCTTATTTTCAAAGTTTAAGCAGCACATAAGTCTACCGCAAGTACCAGATATCTTGGATGGATTGAGAGAAAGATTCTGCTGCTTTGCCATCTTGATTGAAACCGGCTGAAAGTCATTTAACCACTTGCTGCAGCAAAGCGGTCTGCCACAAATCCCTATGCCACCGAGCATCTTCGCCTCGTCTCGAACGCCAATCTGGCGAAGTTCTATTCTCATCTTAAACTGGGACGCAAGGTCTTTTACAAGCCCCCTAAAATCAATCCTTCCATCTGCTGAGAAGTAGAATATCACCTTTGTACCATCTATCGTAAATTCCGCATCCACAAGCTTCATATCCAGCTTGTGCTGCAGAATCTTCTCTTCGCAGACCTTCATAGCGCCGTCACGCTTAGCAAGATTGTCCTTGTATCTCTGTATATCTTCCTTCGTCGCCTTGCGCTCGACACCCTTGAGCGGTGCAACAAGCTCACTCTCATCGATCTCACAGTTTGCTATTGAAATATGACCGAGCTCCATGCCCCTAGCTGTCTCCACTATTACTAGTTCACCGAGTTCGTAGCTAACCCCTGCTGGATCGAAGTAATATGTCTTGTTGGCTTTCATAAAGCCTACACCTATAATTTCTACCATTTATAAAATCCCCTTCTTATCTATTAAAAACCGAATTTAAACATCCGGATAGTTGCTAACGATTATTTATGTTATTTCTGCTCAGAAACAATGAATTTAACGCATATTCTGGGCTCATGCCACGCTTGATATTTATCCTCGTCTCCTCAACTTTATCAATCATCTGTAGAATAGCTCCAGCATCCTTAGGAAGTCTTTCACCACCTATCAGCTTTTCGTGCAAATTATTCTCCAGTGCATCAAGAAACTTAAACGCCTCCTCGTTGCCTTTAAAGCTTTTCCTAATGAGTTCGCGGATTTTGAAAAAATACGTCTTACCAAACCACTCTTTCATCAGAAGCTCAATGCTATCTGAGTTTGCAAAATCGCTTGTTTGTTCATGCATTCTTAATTCGACACATCTGGACCTTACTGTAGGTAGAAGCGACTCTTTGTTATCTGTAGCGAGAATGATTACCGTACCAGGATATGGCTCTTCCAATGTTTTGAGCAGCTTATTCTGAACTATTTCGCTGAGCCTCTCTGCGTTATCAATGATACCCACATTGTGCTCTCCATAAGGTCTCATGCTAAGTCTTTCTATCATGGCTGCTGCGTCAGCCGTCTTATAAGTTTCCTTACCGCTCTGGCTCATAAAGAGCAGATCTTCATGAGTACCGCTGCTCACTCTTATACAGGCGGGGCAGCTTCCACACGCATGTCCAGACAAGTCCGTATTAGGGCAAATTATATCTTTTGCAAAGCTTCTGATATAATCATCCCTTTCTTCACCACTTCTTCCCTCTATGATGTATGCATGTGCATATTCCCGTGCCATATCTCTCCCGTATCCTCCGATGCCTGTAAAATATTCAGTCATCTATCTCGCTATATTATCCCTATACTATAGTGTCTCGAGTTTCGAATAGATGTCGCCCTTTATCTCATCTATCGTTTTACTCGCATCAATCCTGACTATGCGCTCAGGGTATTTATCGCAAAGCGCCTTATAGCCATCATACACACGATAGTGGAAATCCAGCTTCTGCTGCTCAAGTCTGTCTCTAACATCTTTACCGATTCTAGCTCTACCAATCTCAGGGTCTAAGTCCATGAAGAAAGTGACATCTGGCTCAAGTCCACCTGTCGCATATCTATTCACCTCTGAAACCTGGTCACCAAGGTTTCTTCCGAAGCCTTGATATGCGATGCTTGAATCGACAAATCTATCGCAAACTACAACCGCACCTCCCTCGAGCGCTGGTCTTATCTTCTCAGCAACATGCTGTGCCCTAGCGGCCGCATATATTAACATCTCTGTAACATCGTCCATCTCGGCATTTGCATTATCAAGAACGATGCTGCGAAGCTTCTCACTAATCGACGTTCCACCGGGTTCCCTGGAAACTACAACTTCCCTGCCATTGCTTACAAAATAAGCCCTAATATTTTCAACCTGTGTGCTTTTGCCAGAGCCATCCGGCCCCTCAAGCGTAATAAAAATTCCCTTTGGCACTTCGCCACCACCTATCTATGCGTATTTCTATCAGATTGCTCTATCGGGTCTGGAATGTGGATTTTGAATCCTTCCTTTCGAGCTTTCTTCCGTTCATCTAACTTGCGCTTCTCGGCAGCTTGCCTAGCCTGCTTCTTGCCCCTTACGGTATCAAAATAGTCTACAAACAGGTAAATACCTAAGACACCCATTGGCACCGTCAGCAGCAGCGCCAATATGTATTTGAACAATATCATACGGGCTTTCCTCCCACACTTTTTGCTTCATTATCTCACATGTATACAGAATGTATTATACCATAAGATTAAAAAAGATACAGTTTTCATAAAACGTCTTTTTTCGAAATCAATATTCTCCTTAAATGATTTTCTCAAGCAATTTATAGGTTATATAAGTTAAGGATATATGCCCACTGCTCTACAACTGATGGCATTAATATGGTAAACTTAATTAGTTAATTAGATTTAAACGCAGGAGGATTAATATGAATTCAATTGAGCTCAGCGAACTCATCTATCCTGAGATTGCAAACGATACTGACTACGAAGCCATGTACCCTAAGCGTAATCTCCCGGAGGGAGCTAAAGTCACCAGACTTGGTCCAAGCCCTACTGGATTTATTCATCTCGGAAATCTGTATGGTGCTTTTGTAGACGAGAGACTCGCTCACCAGAGCAATGGTGTCTTCTATCTTAGAATCGAAGATACTGACGATAAGAGGTTTGTCGAAAATGCCGTAGAAACAATTATCTCGTCTCTAGCATTCTTCGGAATCAAGTTCGACGAAGGTGTCACTGAACATGGTGATGTCGGTAGCTACGGCGATTATACGCAGAGCCACCGCGGAGAAATATATAGATTCTATGCCAAGAAGCTGCTCGCTGAAGGCAAAGCATACCCTTGTTTCCTAACAGAAGAAGAAATCAGCGCGATTAGAGAGAAGCAAGAAAAGGAAAAGATCGCTCCTGGAATCTATGCAGGATGGTCAAAGTATAGGGATTGGGATAAGGATCCAGAGATTCAGAAGCTCGTTACTGACCACATCGATGCAGGCGACCCATTTGTAATAAGATTAAAGTCAGACGGTACCCCTAACGCTACCGGCGAGGATATCAAGAGAAATAAAGTCGTTGATGGAATAAGAGGCACCCTTGATGTGCCGGAAAACTTTCAGGACATTGTAATAATTAAGACTACAGGCATTCCGACTTATCATTTTGCACATGCCGTTGACGACCACCTGATGAGAACGACTCACGTCATACGCGGAGAAGAGTGGCTTCCTTCACTTCCAATTCATGTCGAGCTTTTTGAGAAGCTAGGATTTGAACTTCCAGTATACTGCCACACTGCTCAGCTGATGAAAATAGGAGAAGATGGCAACAAGAGGAAGCTGTCGAAGCGTAAGGATCCAGAGCTTTCACTGGATTATTATAGAGATCAGGGATATCATCCTGCTGCAGTTAGGGAGTATCTACTAACTATTTTGAACTCAAATTACGAGGAATGGCGCATGGAGAATCCAGAGGCAGATATTGATGAATTCAAATTCACCACTGAGAAGATGAGTAACTCTGGTGCACTTTTTGACCTCGATAAGCTTAATGACGTGAGCAAGGAAGCTATGCTACACATTCCTGCTTATGAAATCGCTGAGTTTTTAAAGGATTGGTCACTCGAGTTCGCCCCTGAGTACAGTTACATATTCGATGACATGGATCTTCTAGTGAAAATTCTTGACTTAGGTAGAGATGAGAAAAAACCTCGCAAGGACCTCGTGTACGCAAGGCAGATTATGGAATTCATCAGCTATTTCTATGATCAGAGTTTTAAAATCGTTGATGAAGTCCCTGCCGAAGCTGAAGCAGATAAGGTAAAGATTCTCGGGGAATACCTATCGTCTTACAACCACGCTGATACACAGGAAGAATGGTTCAATAAGATAAGAGAAATTGCAACTAACCTAGGTTATGCTGCAAAGCCTAAGGACTATAAAAAGAATCCAGACGATTATAAGGGGCACGTTGGACACGTAAGCACAGTTATCAGACTTGCTCTCGTCGGCCGTGCACAGTCTCCTGATGTATGGGCAATACAGCAGATTATGGGCGAAGATATGGTCAAAGCCAGAATTAACCGAATGATAGAAGAGGAGAAATAAAATGGAACCAATTCTAGTAATAATGGCTGCCGGAATGGGAAGTCGATATGGCGGACCGAAGCAAATTGATCCGATTACGTCTGAGGGTGACATTATCATGGATTTTTCCCTCTATGACGCATATCAGGCAGGTTTTAGGAGAGTCGCTTTTATAATTAAGAAGGATTTTGAAGAGGACTTTAGAGCCCATATCGAAGGAAGAGCTGGCAAGCTGTTTGAAACTCACTACGCAGTTCAGGATATTCACGATCTACCAGAAGGCTACTCTGTTCCAGATGGAAGAACTAAACCTTGGGGTACTGGTCATGCCGTCCTTGCAGCAAGAGATTATATCGATGCACCTTTCGCTGTTATTAACGCAGATGACTACTATGGTCAGGAAGCATTTGAGAAGATATACAAATTCCTCAGTGAATCCGCCGATGCTACACACCACTGTATGGTAGGCTTCAAGATTGAGAATACGCTCTCTCAAAATGGTTCAGTTGCTCGTGGGCTCTGTGAGGTTACGGATGGATATCTAACGGATATCGAGGAGCATTCGGATGTTATACGTGAGAGTGACGGTGTAATTCGAGCAACAAGTTCAAAAGGTGTGAGACACGATGTACCTGATGGTCAATCGGTATCCATGAACCTATGGGGGTTTGGTGCTGAATTCCTCGAGGTTATGAAAGCTGGTTTTCCGGCTGCACTCGATAAAATCATAGAGCAAAATCCACTGAAGGGAGAGTACTTCCTTCCTTACTGCATCGATACAGAGGTCAAAGCTGGTAGAGCTACCGTTGCAGTCCTTCAGTCAAGCGACAAGTGGTTCGGTGTCACCTACAAAGAGGATAAGGATGAGGTTGCCGCGAAGTTTTCCGAGATGAAGGTTGACGGAAAATATCCAAAGGAACTATGGTAAGAAATTGCTACATTACAAAAGCGGGACGCAGGTCCCGCTTTTTTTCGTATCATGTTAATTTTGAAAGGTTGGCGATATGCTACCTTGCCGTGCGCTTTCTAGCTGCTAACAAGCCGAGGGATGCTAGTGCAGATCCTATAAACACAATTGAGTAAGGAAGAAGCCCATTGCTATCACCTGTCTTAGGTGTGTGTCTATGCTTGTTGATAACAGGCTTCTTTGGCATAACCGGTGTCGGATTATGGGTCTTATTAGTGTCAAACTTGTAATAGTTTGTGCTAACCTTTGCCTGATTATCTACTGGCTTTCCATTAATATCCTCATCTACCTTAACCTTGTAAGTCACCGTAAATGTCTCGTCATTACCGAGATTTGTCTTTCTCCAAGTGATGACACCGTTTTGTTCCACCCCACCATTATCTGCGGAACCTGAAACGTACTTCGTGTACTTAGGAATAGCATCTGTAATCGTCACATCATCTGCTCGTCCGATTGTATTCTTATACGTTATCTTATATGTAAGTACATCTCCACCCTTAACTGTCTTTCCGTCAACGCTAGTGGACATATCGTCTTTAAAAACGTCCTTCTTAGGCTTAGTTGGTGGTAGTAGCTTAGTCTCAACGGTATTCGTAGGAACTGACACATTATCAAAATACATCTTTGCTGCTGAGTTTGTAATAGTATTATCACCCTCCACTAGCGCCCTGCTATTTGTCTCAGTCTTATAAGTTATCTCGTAAACTTTGCCGCCCTTATCTCTTGCGAACAGAGCATTTTTAATGATATTAATCTCTACGTGGTCCTGACCATTTTCATTATCCGGTGTCACGGTCACACGATAATCTTGCCCTTCGACTAGAGTGTTGCCATCAAACTTAACGATTGCTTCTTTGAAATCTACTTTCTTATCAAAGGTATCGGCAAATTTCAACGACTTAATATCATCAATTATATCAGTACCCGGTCTTGGGACTGTGTACCTTACAGTGTAGTTGATAGGCTCTCCAACACGCTTTGGTGCCTGTGCTTTATCTACAGTTTTCTTAGCTGCTGTACCAGGATTATTATGGTAAGGAACTTCAGCAAAGAACTTAAACAGACCACCGCTCGTTACAGAAGAATTATAGGCAAAAGTAATCGAGTTTGTCTTGCTGCGCATAACAAATCCTGTTTTGTTATACTCATCCTGCCCGCTAGTTCCAGCTGCAGTGATGCTCGCATTCGCTTTCCACCAATGCCAGTTGCCAGATCCATTTTCCTCATCCAAACTAACCGCTCTATTGTAAACGATCTTATCAATAGTGCTATCAAGATTCTTGACCCCTAGCTCTTCATAAAAAGAAAATCTGCGGTTCCCAGCGATTGGATTTCCTGGCTTCACATCGATATCAGCTGGCTGCATCGTCAGTTTTAAATCGCAAGGTGTACCATCAGCATACTCGAGAGTTGCTGTAACGTCTGTCTTAGTGTTGAAAGACCAAATATTGTCATTAGTAAAATTAGGATGATCAGGATATACATAATCCATCAGCTGAATACCACTATCACCCCAGTTTTGGTCAACCGTCAAAAAAGGCACCCCTGCATTGGCATCATTAAAGTTTGCCTGCTGCCCGTAATATACCGTTGGATTCAGCTGTAGGTGAGAAACCTTCACTCTCACGTTGACCTTTTTGCCATTTACTTCACCAGCATTAGTGAATAGAAGTTCTAGCACATTATCGTAATCCTGCTTCGAATTGGACTTCTCATACTTGTGCATGAACACCGTACTCTTAGTCCACGAGCCATTTGGGGTCACTACTTCTTTCAGAGTTCCCGAGCCAGTGCTAACGACCTGCATATTCTCCTGTCGGCACTTGAACTCATATAGGTTGAGATTTGCTAGATTAAGATCAGTCGTTGTATTCTCAACCGCAAAAACCTCCATATTCGGTGCAGCTATCCCTATCATCATCAGAAATGATAGTAGCAAAACGAATAATTTGCGAACTGACAACGCTTGCCTTTTTTCCATAATTGTTCCTTCTTTCTTATTTATTTAATTAAAATACAAAGATGTTCAAACGTTACGCTTTTAGTAATAACTCTTTGATAAATATTACCTAATAGGTACATTATACACTATTGTAAGAATTTTATCATTTAATATTTTTTCTTAATTTCCTCGCATAGGAAAGTGTTTGCTTAAGCGCATCATCCTTTGATACACCAGCTAGTCTCAGTTTGTGCGCATATTCGAGGATTGTGCCGAAGTCATCGCCTGGCATAATTCCCCTATCGATCAAGTCCTTTCCTGCAACATAAGGTCTCGCCATCATGTCTCTGTACAGATCTAGTCTATCGAACAAGAACTTTATCAGTTCTTGCTCCCTTAATTTTTCATCAGCTGTGTAAAGCTCTGATTCTATCTCAATATTGCCCTGTGTCTCGTGTGTCTCGTTTGACGCCTGACTCAGATTATGAGCATCCAGGTGTGGCAATTTTGGCTTATCGCAGATTGCAAAATATATAAGATCAATAGGAGCAACAGCATCGTCAAACATTCGGTTCGTCTTCTTGACCGACGATCTCGCTTCAGCAATCTTGTTTGGGCGCATATGGTTAGGAAGCATATTGGCTATGTACCTCTTTATATCGCTGCCATGACACACGTGGTCCAGAAATCGCTCCGCGATTTCTGCTCCTTGTAGCTCGTGACCATACGCGTGAATTGCGCCATTAACGAATTCAGTCGTCGTGATCTTGCCGAAATCATGAGTGAGAGCCAGCAGCATAAACGCGTATGGGTCACTCGCAGAAGGCCTGAAATGGGCCGCTCTATCCAGAACCATCATGGTGTGAGTCCAGACATCACCTTCTGGATGGAACTTAGGATTTTGTTCTAGCCCGATCAGCTGTTCGAGCTCCTGGAACCAGTATCCGAGCTGGCCCATTTCCCGCAGGCATTCAAAGAATTCGGATGGCCGGCGGGATTCCAGGAGCGCCTTCTTCATCTCCATCTCGACGCGCTCGGCCGAAAGATTCCTGAGGTCCAGCGCCCTGCAGATTGAAATCGTGGAAGGCGCGACCTGGAATCCGAACCTGGATCTGAACTGGGCAGCACGGAGGGCACGGAGTGGATCCTCACCGAATTTCTTATCGTCTATGTGACGGATTATTCGGTTTTTGATATCCTCCGTGCCTCCATACGGATCTGCGATTTCACCACTCAGAATATCCTTGAGAAGCGCATTCATAGTGAAATCGCGCCTCCGTGCTGCTTCCTTGATTCCGATAAACGGATCGATTTCAATTTCAAAATCACGATGCCCATTCCCCGCCTTACGCTCTGAACGCGGTAAAGCAATGTCTATCTGATGACCAGCAAGCGAGTACACACCAAAAGCAGAGCCGAATCGAATTGGCTTTCCAAGTTCCTTTAACACCGCTTCTAGAACCTCCTCAGAGATTCCATGTACTTCAATATCCACATCCTTAATGGGACGCTTCATAATCTCATCACGAACGGCTCCGCCTACCATGTACGCACGCCCTCCAAGCTCTGCCACCCGGGAGGCTAACTTTTCAATTATCGTTTTATCTATCTCATTCATTTAATTATTCTTGCCTACACATAGCTCTGACTCTCAACGTCGAACACACCTCTTGTTGTGAGTCTTAGTTTTGGAATAACTGGAAGACTCATGAAGGAAAGCGTCATAAACGGATCTATCGATCTGCTCACTCCGAGTTCAAAAGCTCTCGCCTTTGCATCTTCAAGATTTCTATTCACGTCAATAAGCGGAGCATCACTCATGAGACCAGCAATCCCCAGCTTCACATCTCCGATGCATCTACCGCCGTCAAATACCGTTATTCCCCCGCCATTTTCCGCAATATGATTAACTGCAGCAGCCATATCCTCATCATTGGTTCCGACAACTATGATGTTATGTGAATCGTGTGATATGCTAGTGGCAACTGCACCACTCTTTAGTCCATACCCCTTTATATATCCGATTCCGATATGTCCCGTATAGTTATGTCTCTCCACTACAGCGATTTTAAGGATATCTTCGGCAACATCCACACCAGTTGCATACCCTTCATCTATGGTCATCAGCTCACCAGGAACCATGCCAAGCACACCTCTAGGTCTATCTATCTTAAATGCTTCAGGTTTTAACCTATCGACCTTAAACGTACTATGTGCCCTTGTAGTCAGGAATTCATCTACTTCCGGAGCCTTAAACTCTTTGAGCTTGCCATTATTGAACATAAGCTTGCCCTTCTTGTAGACCTGCTCGACTGTAAAATTTTCAAAATTATCTATTATGGCGAAATCAGCAAGATACCCGAGTGCAATTGCGCCGCGGTTATTCAATCTGAAATATCTAGCTGCGTTGGTGCTCGCAACCTTAATAGCCAGTATCGGATCTGCTCCCATAGAGATAGCTTTCTTAATTATATAATCTATATGCCCTTTCTCCAACAGGTCTGACGGATGCTTATCATCAGTGCAGAACATACATCTATCTGCGTATTTGTCTGTCAAAAGCGGCATCAGCGCCTCGAGGTTATGGGCTGCTGTACCTTCTCTTATCATTATTACTTGACCGAGTTCAAGCTTCTCTATCGCTTCTTCTGCTGTAGCACATTCGTGGTCGGAATACACGCCAGCGGCAACGTATGCATTTAGAGCCTTGCCCTTCACCCCTGGTGCATGGCCGTCTATCTTCTTGTGGTGTGCCTGTGCAGCGACTATCTTTTCTACAACCTGCTCATCTGCAGCGACTGTACCGACATAATTCATCATCTCTGCGAGTCCCTGCACTCTAGGATGTTCGTAGAAACTGTCTATCGCTCTATAATCGAGCGTTGCACCAGACTCGTCAAGTGGAGTTGCAGGAACGCATGAAGGGAGCATAAAGCGCACGTCTATCGGGAGCCCTTCGGTCGCCTGGAGCATGTATTCGATTCCATCTGTCCCCATGACGTTTGCAATCTCATGAGGGTCCGTTACCACCGTAGTCGTTCCATGAGGAAGCACCGCCCTTACAAATTCAGTCGGCGTAACAAGAGAGCTCTCAAGGTGGATATGTGCATCTAGAAATCCCGGGCACACGATTTTGCCCGTCATATCCACTTCCTTTTCACCATCATACTCACCAATTCCAGCGATCAACCCATTCGTAACTGCTATGTCAGCGTTCCGTAGTTCACCTGAGAATACACTCACATATGTTGCATTCTTAAGAACTAAATCTGCTTTGCACTTGCCTGCCGCAGCCCTTATGACTTTCTGTTTGCGCTGTAATTTGCGATTGATTCTGCCTGTATAGCTTTCGGACATTTGAGCACCCCTTTACTGCACTAATATAAATTACCCTATTGTAACATACTTTTATGAAACCATATTGAACTCAATTACTAAAATCACAGTCAACTAAACTTTACATTTCGCACATACAAAAAGAGCCCCTCGAGGCTCTTTCCTAAACGCATTATAGTGGAATAATCTTCTTCCATTATCCCAGAAGTTTCTCTTCCCAGTCCTTCTCTCTGAAGCCACCGAGCACGAAGTCATCACCAACGACTAGCGGTCTCTTTACAAGCATTCCATTAGATGCTAGAACCTCGAGCTGCTCATCTTCGCTCATCGCATCTAGCTTGTCCTTTAGCTCCATTTCTCTGTAGAGCATTCCGCTTGTGTTAAAGAACTTTCTCACCGGCTTGTCACTTCTCGACAGCCAGTCCCTAAGTTCCTCTTTAGTCGGATTATTTTCAACTATATGTCTGTCATCGTAAGCGACACCATTGTCATCGAGCCACTTCTTAGCCTTCTTGCATGTGCTGCATTTTGGATACTCATTAAATAGAACTTTCATAGTAATCCTCCCTCTTATTTTACAAGTTCAATCAGGTCACCATAACCTGCCTCTAGCATGTCTTCAACTGGTATGAATTTTAGAGCTACCGAATTGATGCAGTATCTCATGCCCCCATCTTCTGCCGGTCCATCCTGAAATACGTGTCCTAGATGAGAATTTGCGCCCTTGCTTCTAACCTCAACGCGCTCCATACCGAACGTAGTGTCTCGTAGATAGACCACATGCTCCTCACTTATAGGCCTTGTAAATGCAGGCCATCCGCAGCCAGAGTTGAATTTATCCGTCGATACGAACAGCGGTTCACCGCTCACGACATCTACATAGATTCCCTTTTCAAAGAAGTCATCGTATTCACCAGAAAAAGCTCTCTCTGTCCCCGCCTTTCTAACGACGTTATACGCCTGTGGTCCAATGCGGTAAAATAGTTCCTCCTCAGTCTCGTCTGATGGATATAGATCATCCTTTATCTCCTGACCCGCCTCTCTAGACTCTGCAGCGAACAGCGCTCTAACTTCTTCAATCTCATAATTTGTAATGTGGCAGTATCCACCTGGGTTCTTATCGAGATAGTCCTGATGGTAATCCTCAGCAGCATAGAATGAACCAAGTGGCTCTAGTTCTACGTAGAACTCTTCATTAATATCTCTCTGCTGTCCGAATACCTTCTCTAATATCGGCAAATCTTGCTCATCCTCATAATACACACCTGTCTGATACTGCGTACCTATATCAGGTCCTTGTCTATTCTGAACAGTTGGATCGATGACCATAAAGAAAGCATGCGTTAACTTCTCGAGTGATAGTCTCTCAGGATTATATGTGACTTTAACAGTCTCCCTATGGCCAGTATCACCTCTACAAACCTGCTCATACGAAGGATTCTCAACTCTTCCATTCGCATACCCAACAGTCGTCTCTATAACCCCTGGTATCTCCTTGAACACCCTCTCTGTGCCCCAGAAGCAACCACCGGCAAAATATATATTCTTACTCATTATTCTTCTCCTTATCGGCGAAATCACATAATCTATTCCATATATCTGAATCCGCCATATAGCTTGTGTACAATTTAATTATATACACTGTAGCAATTTTTTCAATGCTTTATTTAAAGAAAAAGGCAGCCCTCGGGCTGCCCTCTAATGAATTATTATCAATCACATGCTTTTAGTCTATCTAACAGAGTTTTAGTTCTGTCCCCAAACTTCTTCTGCTACTTCCTTTACAAGTCTTAGCTTAGCCCACTGTTCTTCTTCAGTAAGCTTGTTACCAATCTCGCATGAAGCAAATCCGCACTGAGGGCTGAGATAAAGCCTCTCAAGAGGCACATACTTACTTGCCTCTTTGATTCTCGCATGAAGAACCGCCTTATCTTCGAGCTCCGGCCTCTTGGTAGTGACTAATCCGAGAACTACCTTCTTATCCTCAGGTACCTTTGCAAGTGGCTCAAATCCCCCAGATCTCTCGTCATCAAATTCTAAGAAGAACGCAGAGACATTCTCTTCTCCGAGCAGAACATCTGCAACTGCATCGTATGGGCCGCTGCTGATATATGTTGAGTGGTAGTTTCCACGGCACACGTGTGTAGTAACCACTAGGTTATCTGGTGCTGCATCGATTACTCTATTGTTAACGTCCTTGTACTTCTTCTGAACTTCAACTGTACCTTCCTTAGTTGTTCCGAACAGAATGGAGCCGGACTTGTTTGTGAACATTCCCCATGTGCAGTCATCTAGCTGAAGGTTTCTACAGCCTGCATCATATAGCTGCCTGATGAACTCATTGTATACTTCTACTACATCATCGATAAATGCTTCTTCGCTCTCATACTGAGCAAAGGTTGACTCCAGATTGAACGGGAATAGGAACTGTGCGAGGAACTGTGCTGGTGAAGGTATTGTCTGCTTCGCAACTGTATTCTCATCCTCAAACTGCTTTACGAATCTAAAGTGATCTACGAATGGATGCTCTCCCGATAGCTTTAATTTGCCAACCAGGTATGTATCATCTACAAGTGCATCCTCTCCATGAAATGGCAGTCCAGTCTTGGTTGGCTTATGTCCTACACCGTCAAGTGCCCACATGAAGTCAAGATACCAAGTCGCTCTTCTGAACTCACCGTCTGTGATCACGTGATATCCTAGCTCTTTGAGCTTGGATACGAGCTCAGTAATTGTCTCGTCTTCAACCTTCTTCAGCTCATCGTAGCCGATATCACCGTTATCAAAAGCTCTTCTCGCTTCCTTAAGTCTCTCTGGTCTTAAAAAACTTCCGACAAAATCATATCTAAATGGTGTTTTTAAATTGCTCATCTCTTACCTCTAGTCTTTCTTCGCAGAGCCTATCCCCAAACTTCCTCTGCAATCTCTTTAACTAATCTCAATTTAGCCCACTGCTCTTCTTCAGTTAGCTTGTTCCCTATCTCACAAGATGCAAATCCGCACTGAGGACTGAGGCACAGTCTCTCAAGAGGTACGTATTTACTTGCTTCCTTAATTCTTGCAATAACTGCTTCTTTATCTTCTAACTTAGGCGACTTCGTAGTGATAAGACCGAGAACCACCTTCTTGTCAGGAGAAACCTTTGCAAGTGCCTCAAAGCTTCCCGAACGCTCATCATCATACTCGAGTAGCAGCGCATTTACATTCTCTCTTGCGAACACGTAATCTGCAACTGAATCGTATGCTCCACTTGAGAAGTATGTCGAATTGTAATTTCCTCTGCAGATGTGTGAAGTGATAACTAGATCTTCAGGCTTTCCTTCAAGTGCGAGGTTGTTCACCTCAAGCAGCTGTGACTTAACTGTATCTAAATCTATACCTAACGCCTTATATCTCAGCTTTGCAGCATCTCCTACAACTGCGCCCCATGTGCAGTCATCGAACTGCAAGTTACGGCAACCAGCATCGTAGAACTGTTTAATTACCTCACGATAAGCATTGGCAATATCATGAATCAGTTCTTCGTTTGTCTCATAGAACTTTCTAGTGCTCTCGAGGTTATCTGGAATGATGAACTGCTGGAATGTCTGCGCAGGTGCAGGAATCGTATACTTGGCAACAGTGTTCTCATCTTCAAACTGCTTTAAGAATTTAAAATACTCTACAAATGGATGGGGCTTAGCTTTAAGCTTACCTACTAGGTATGTATCATCTAGCAACGCGAGCTCGCCGTGGAACTGAATACCGCCACCTGTATTCTCATGTTCAACGCCCTCAAACCCCCACATGAAGTCGAGATGCCAGAAAGCTCTTCTGAACTCTCCATCAGTAATTACGTGGTAACCGAGTTCCTTCTGCTTAGCTACAAGCTTTGCAACCTCTTCATCAACAATCTTGTCGTAATCTTCCTTGCTGATCTCATTCTTTCTTAACTGCGCCTTTGCATCCTTAAGTGCCTGTGGTCTAAGAAAGCTTCCTACATAGTCATATCTAAATGGTGTCTTTAATTCATTGCTCATATATACATACCCCCTCTTGTTTGCTAAACATAGATTACCATCAAGTAAAATTTTATGGAAATACTTATTACCCATAGCGAGATATAGATTTATTTTATATCTTATATATTGTTTACCTGCATGCAAGCATAAAAATACAGGGCCCTTTTCCTGAGCCCTGTAATAATCATGATTTTGTTATATTAGTATAGCTTCGCTCCTGCTGGAATCGAATCATCTAACATTAATAAGTTTAGAATTTCCTCTCCATCATAATCACAGATTGCTGACAGCAGCATTCCGCATGATTCAAGTCCCATCATCTTGCGTGGCGGAAGATTTGTAATTGCAACGAGAGTCTTTCCAACTAACTCCTCTGCAGAGTATGTCTCCTTGATACCGGATAGTATTGTTCTAGTCTGGCCTGAACCGTCATTAAGAGTGAACTTAAGAAGCTTCTTGCTCTTAGGCACTTCCTCACAAGCTAGAACCTTAACTACTCTGAAATCAGACTTGCTAAATGTATCGAAGTCTACGAATTCTTCAAACAATGGTTCAACTTTAACCTTTGATAGGTCTAGCTTTCTCTCAGCCTTTTCTTCAGAGCCGCTGCCTTTTCCAAGCGGTTTCATAACAGGGAATAGCTGTACGTCTCTGATAGTCGATGAATCTGTTAGCAGCATTACAAGTCTGTCAACACCGATTCCAAGTCCACCAGTTGGAGGCATTCCAACCTCTAGCGCATTTACGAAATCCATGTCCATAGGATGAGCTTCATCGTCAAGCCCTAGATCAAGTTCACGCTGCTGTTCAGCGAACCTCTCGTACTGATCGATTGGATCGTTTAGCTCTGAGAAAGCATTTGATAGCTCCCATCCGTTGATGTAGGCTTCGAACCTGCGAGTAATGCGAGGATCCTTTGGATCCTTCTTTGCAAGTGGCGATACCTCTACTGGGTGCCCTGTTAGGAACACTGGTCCATCAAGCAGTCCTGGGATATCTTCGCAGTACTCATCAAACATCTCTGCGATGATTTTTCCACGAGTCCAATTGTTAACTTCCTCAGCATCCATTCCGTAAGCGATTGCGCGCTCACGAGCTTCCGCATCATCATCGATCTTATCGAACGGAATTCCTGTAACCTTAATTACAGATTCTGTCATGTCAATCTTATTCCATGGAGGTGTAACGTCGAAAGTTTTGCCTTCATAGGAGATAATAGGCGAACCATTTACTTCCATAGCGCACTTATATACAATCTGCTCCATGAGGTCCATCATATCTTCCTGATTTCCATATGCCATGTAGCATTCCATCGAAGTGAATTCAGGGCTGTGATTCTTATCCATACCCTCGTTACGGAAAACTTTGCCTAGTTCATACACTCTATCAAGTCCACCGACAATCAGTCTCTTTAGCGGAAGCTCAAGAGAAATTCTAAGGTGAAGGTCGAAGTCTAGTGCGTTGTGGTGTGTGTTAAACGGTCTAGCGTTAGCACCACCAGCTATCGTCTGTAGCACTGGAGTTTCAACCTCAAGGAAGCCATAATCATCCTCGAGCACTCTGCGGATAGTGCTTACTACCTTTGCACGCTTTAAGAATGTATCCCTAACGTCTGAATTTACGATTAAATCTACATATCTCTGTCTGTATCTTAGGTCTGTATCAACTAGCCCACTCCATTTATCAGGAAGCACCTGCAGGGACTTTGCCTGAAGTGTAAGCTCATGTACATGAATCGATATCTCATCAGTCTTGGTCTTGAAGACGATTCCCTTAAGGCCAACGAGATCACCTATATCATATGTCTTGAAAACTTTATATTCTTCAGCTCCAATATCATCGCGCTTAACATAACACTGGATTCTGCCTTGCTTATCCTGAACATCAAAGAATGCCGCTTTTCCCATGATTCTCTTGCTCATAATACGACCGGCAATCGCTACCTCTTGATCTTCAAGAGCATCATAGTTGTCCTTGATATCCTTACTGTGAGCAGTTACATTGTATGTCTCCTGCACAAATGGATCTCTGCCCATCTCACGAAGTTCTTGCAGCTTCTCTCTTCTGATCTGTCGCTGCTCACTTATTTCTTCTGCTGTAAGCTCCGGCTGTTCCTGCTCAGGAGTCTTTACGTTGTCGTTACTCATTGTGATTCATAAACCTTTCTCACGAACTATATAAATATACTGTCGTGCACCGCATTTAATATCTTCGATGCACTTATTGAACGGATTTTTACTTTCTGACGTCAAGAACCTTGTACTTTGCAGTTCCATCTATAACTGGAAACTCTAGCACATCCCCTGCTCTTGCACCGAGCAAGTGCTGTCCTACTGCTGACGCATTTGAAAGTTTACCGTTAAATGGATCTGCCTCTGTATTTCCTACAATCTTGTAAGTAACCTCTTCATCGTAAATTAGATCATGAAGTGTTACTGTACGACCAGTAGCAATTACACCCTCATCAGGTGTCTCATCTTCGTCTGCAATCTTTGCTGTACGAAGCATCGCTTCAATAGTGGTAATTCTTTCTTCTGTCTCTGCCTGCGCATCCTTTGCCGCATCGTACTCTGAGTTCTCAGAGATATCTCCATATGAGATGGCTTCCTTAAGTCTCTCGGCATTTTCCTTTCTAGTTACCGTAACTAGGTGGTCAAGTTCTTTCTGCAGGGCTTCATATCCCTCTCTTGTCATTTCATTATCATGTGTTGCCATTGGTCTCTTACTCCTTTCAACCTTCTGTTATTAAATCTCGTATTTCTTTACATTTTCGCTTTCTGCTAAGTTCAGCAGTGCGGAATACTTCAGCCTAAACGTCATGATGTCTCCGATTTTAACAGTGTCCTTTACATCCTCGACATCGACGATGGTGTGATCACCTGATGCGCCAATAACTGTTGTTCCTTCCATCTCAGGAACCAAATCATCTATATCGCCATAGTCAGCTCTTCCAATTGCTAGAAGCGCCCTCATACGCATGCCTCTATCAACATACTCTCGCTTCTTGCCCGCAGCATCTACTCCGAGCTCACCCTGCGGATAGCTAGCTTTTACCTTAAGCTCTATAACCTCTGCTTTAAGCACGAAGGGGCACTCTAATTCATCCATAGCCTCAAGATTATAACACAATCTGACATCTTCTAGTGGACCAATTAAAGGTCCAGCCCCTAGTCTCAGCATATTAATTTTATCTGGCATGTACCCATGGTACACTCCAAGCAAGCTCGTTGTGGCTCCACCAGATACATATTCTAATTCTCTACCAATCTCAGCTTCAACCCTCTCCGCTAGTTTGGCGAGTGCTACCATCTTATCCTCTGTAGGAATTACAGAGCCATAGCATCCAAGGTTAGTCCCTATGCCAGCAAGTACAAGCCCCGGCATCTCGTTCTCCACCTTGGCAGCAGTCTCAACTAGTTCATCGAGATTAAAGAATCCCTCTCTAAGGTCACCAAGATCAGCCATTAGAATTACCTTATGAGTAATGCCTTTATCAAGTGCTGCCTTATTGATGGCTTCTAATACTAAAGGTTCGCTGTTCAGACTTATATCTGCAATATCCACCATCTCGTCAATTTCAGATAGCATCGGAACTCTTATTAGAAGAAGTGGCACTTTTATGCCAGCATCTTTAGCTCGTTTAAGTTGTTCAAGTCTAGATGAACCAATAAGTTTTGCTCCACCTGCTACAAAATCCTCGGCAGCCGCAACTGTACCATTTGTAGCTTTGATGATGCCCGCAATTTGGATCCCCTGCTCACCGCATTTATCCGAGAGTTTCTTCACGTTGCTGACCAGCTTAGCCCTATCATGAAGGAGCGCCGGATATTTATATTCTGCCATATCAATCATCTCTCTTTCTATGACCACTTGTTGTCCTCAACGAACCTTCTAATCTTGAGACCCGTTGTCTTGTTGAAATCTCTATCACGTATGATGACGTGGTTTATTTTCTTGAAGAGAGGCATTGTTTCATTCTGTTTGTCTACAATGCGTTCTATATACTCCCTCACCTGTTCATCGGTTACGTCTCCACCGAGTTCCTCGGTGAGCAGTTCCCTATTAGGCTTAATAGTCGCATATATGCCGCGCTTCAGCTGGTCATCATTATCCTCATCACCCCATACCATGCACTCTTCAATGCACTCGTTCTTCATAAGGTAGAACTCGAGTTCTTCTGGGAAAACGTTCTTGCCGTTAGCCGCGATAATTACATTCTTTTTACGCCCCGTAATATAAACGTAATCCTTGTCGCTCAGATATCCTAGATCACCAGTGTGGAACCATCCGTCCCTGATTACCTCATCTGTGCTCTCTTTATTTTTATAGTAACCCATCATGATATTAGGTCCGCGGAAGCAAATCTCTCCCACTCCATCGTCATCCTTATCACTAATCATGCACTCAACAAAAGGTAGCAGGTGCCCTGCAGATGCATTGTCGATGAGCTTTGCATCCTCCGGATTCAGCGACACCATCGGCGATGTCTCCGTCAGTCCATATCCTTGAACTGCAGTGATCCCAAGGTCTCTATAAAAATCCATAATCTCCCCATCGATTGCAGCCCCTCCGACAATGAGCATCTTCATGCGTCCACCAAAAAGGTCTGTAATCTTTTTTGTCGCAGGTTTACTCACGTCTATTCCAACATGTTTAGTAATCCTACTTATCTTCATCAGAGCTTTAAGCTGCTTTTCCTTACCGCTCTTCTTAATCTGTCTAGAAATCTTACTATAGAAGTTTTCGTATATAAGTGGCACCGCAAGCATCAGGTGCGGTTTTACCTCCTGTAGGTCTTTGACTATGTATTTTAGGCCCTGGCAAAATGCCATCGTAGCTCCACAGTACATCGACTCGATGAAAGTGCACGTGCACTCGTAGGTGTGATGTATCGGAAGCACGGAGAAGAATATATCTCCTACCTCAATATTTAAGTACGTCTGTGCTACCATGACATTAGAGCAGATGTTCTTGTTATTAAGCATTACCCCCTTAGAGGTTCCTGTAGTTCCAGATGTGAATAGGATAATCGCCATATCAGTGTTTATGATTTCTGCATCTATAAAGCTTTTATCACCGGCTTTTACGAGTTCATACCCATGTTCTCTAAGCTTATGCCATGATAGTAACCCCTTGTCAGCATTCTCGTTGCTGTGCATTCCTACATTTATAACGAAATCAAGTATATTATCATCTCTCTCCTTAATTCGTTTAAATATATCATAATGCTTATCCATGGTGATAACCGCTGAGAGCTCTCCACTCGTAGTCAGCTGAGATAATTCTTCCTCATTGAGCTCCTTATCGAGTGGTACGACTACACCTGTTCCACCAACTACTGCTAGATAGCTTTCCGCCCACTCATAGCAGTTCTTGCCAATTACACCGATGTGTTTCCCCTTTAGTCCAAGCTCGATAAGTGCAGTTCCAAGAGCATTTACATCTGCTAGCACCTTGCTGTACGAAATCTCTTGGAAGGGTTCGTCCTTGTTGAACTTTTGCAGGAATAACGGTTTATCTCCATACAGCTCCGCACTAGTCTCTAGTATATTCTTAATATCTGTAACAGGGCGACGCCATGTATGTCTGATTGCAGGATCTTTGGATTCTTTAATCGCATCCATAATAGCCTGCATCTCTTCCATCTCTCTCGCCTTAATCTGACGGTATTCTTCTCTAATATCGCTGCTATCTTCCACCTTAGAATCTGCGTCCCTTCTCGAAGTCTCTGTCGTCGAATTTATACTCATAGTTTTCTTCCTCGAATCTCTTGATCTTAAGTGTCGTCGTCTTGATAAAGTCGTCTTCACGAATCTCGATTCTCTTAACACGCTTGAAAGGAGGCATCTTGGAATTTGCTTCTTCAACAGCTTCCTTCAGCTTGCGGTACTTCTCTTCGTCGGTCATGTACCCTGCATTTTCAAGAGCCTTAAAGTCCGGATACATTATCGCTGTACAAATCAGATCGTCCTTAATCTCTTCGTGCTTACCGTAAACGATTACTTCACTTATAAAGTCACTGAGTAGCAAGTAATACTCTACCTCTTCAGGGAAAATATTTTTACCACCCTTAGTTACGATTACATTCTTCTTGCGGCCTGTGATATAAAGGAATCCATCTTCATCCAGATATCCATAGTCACCAGTATATAACCATCCATCCTTGATAGTCTTGGCCGTATTCTCTGCATCCTTGTAATATCCCATCATCACCGATGGACCCTTACATATTACTTCACCAATTCCACTTTCATCTTTATCTACTATTCGTACCTCTGTTCCAGGCATCGGCTTTCCCACCGAAGCAGCCTTTCCGTATCTGTCCTGATTTACTGCAATGATAGGAGAGTTTTCGGTCATACCGTATCCTTGCATCATAGGGAGACCCATAGCTTCAAATTCAGAAATTACATTTGGATCAATTGCTGCGCCTCCAGCTATTAGAATATATAGGCTTTCGCCGAATATATCGTGAACCGCCTTGAAAAGTCTCTTAGTTACTACTTTCTTATTTCTAAGATCAAGCTTCATAGACATGTTAATTGCTCGTCTCAGCTTATCAGCATTTCCGCTTTTCTCGGCCTTAGTCCAAATCTTTCTATATATATTTTCGAAAATCAGCGGAACACCAAGCACGATGTTGCACTCAGCCTCTACGAAATTCTGCTGTATATACTTGAGCCCCTCGCAAATCACGACAGTAGCTCCCTGATAAAAGCTCGTCATAACGGTGCAGGTCATCTCGTATACGTGATGCATCGGAAGCACATCGAGCACTCTGCCTCCATCTGGAATTTGTACGTATTTTGACATATTAAATACGTTTTGAGAGAGATTTCGGTGTGACAGCATTACACCTTTAGCTAACCCAGTCGTTCCTGATGTAAACAGGATTGTCGATAGATCTTCTGCGTGAATCTCTGCATCTATATAATCAAGGTTGCCTTGAGCAACAAGTTCTTTTCCTTCTGCAACGAGCTGCTCCATAGTCATGAATCTCTCGTCTTCGAGGAATTCGTTAACGTCATCTCCAGGTGCCGCCATGATGATAACTTTTTTAACTAGAGGTAGCTCTTCTAGTAACGACGCTATCGTACTAGCAAGCTTAGTCGACGCAAATACCGCCTCGACATCAGCACGCTGCAGCAGATTGGTGATTTCGCCCTTTTCAAGATTTCTATCTATAGGCACAATTACTCCCACGCCACACACAACCGAGTAATATGATAGTGCCCACCTATGAGAGTTATCACCTATTACTGCAATCTTGCTGCCCTTGAAACCTCTCTCAATAAGCGCTGTACCGATTGCATTCTGATCATCTTTGAACTCGGCATAAGTCATCGTTTTGAATGGTTCCTTGTGATCATCCTTGTACATATACGCAGCTCTGCCCGAAAATTTCAGAACAGAATTATCTACTAGCTCTTTGAGAGTTTCAACATAGCTAACATCGTATAGTTGATTTTCGTATTTCTTTTTATTCATATCTAATGCCCATGTCCCTTTATATCTATGCCTCTAAAAGTGCACATACTAAGCAATTATACTATTATTGTGTATCATGAAATTTTATCATTTTTTGCGCTATATTGCAATGTTTGCAAGCCTATCATCAGCAGTGCTATAATAATTCAATCAAGATTTTCTTCACTAAATGCTTTTAGATAGAAGATACGACACGGAGGATGACAAATGGATTATTTACTGAATGTTGCAGGACTAGAGAGACACCTTCCTCTATGCAAGGTTTCAGACGACTTATATATCGCAGCTTTTATAATGTTCAACGATGTTGAAGTTACCGTTGCATGTGCAAGTAAGCTTCTTGAGAAAGCGCCTGAATTCGATGTGATAATTACTGCTGAATCAAAGGGAATCCCTCTAGCATATGAAATGGCAAGACAGGCAGGTAATAAACCTTATATCGTAGCGCGTAAGGGTCCTAAGATTTATATGGATGACCTCATTACAGTAAGCGTTGATTCGATTACAACAGACCACATGCAGACTTTATGCGTAGGACGCGAAGAGCGTGAAGCCATGGAAGGCAAGCGAATACTGATAGTTGACGATGTAATCAGCACTGGCGAATCACTAACCGCACTGGATAAGCTTGTGAATGCAGTTGGAGGAAATATAGTCGGCCAGATGGCGGTCCTTGCGGAGGGCGATGCAGCTGACAGAGACGATATTATCTTCCTAGAGAAACTGCCACTGTTCGGTAAAGATGGACAGATTTTATAATTCTTTTTAAAAAATACGATTAGCACAACAAAAGGGTGCACTTCATCTGAAGTGTACCCTTTTCTAATATCAATTGCTTCAAGAATTGTCTCAAACTACTACCTTGTGATTATCACATCATCAAGCTTGCGTTTAGGAACGTAATGAATCCCAGCTTCATCACGGTAGTAGTCTGTAGATTCACCTTCTTCAATCTCCACTATCCTTATGTCCTCGACTGATTTGCCAAGTGATATAACTAACAGTGGCTTTAAATTTTCTGATAAATCTAGAGCCTGCCTTAACTTGTCTGGAGAAAAGTATCCCAGCATGCAAGCTCCTAATCCCAGCTCCGTCGCTGCTAAAGTTATCGACTGAGCGACAATTCCAACATCCCGCAGAAACCCTGTCTCACTTTTGCTTATCTGTTCATCTTGGCATATTACAATGTATGCCATCGGTTCACTCCCTCTGTGAGGAAGCTTAAGTGTGGATAATTTTGCTGCGAAAGAAACCTGCTTAAGTACACGTGCCTTTCCATCTACTGTGTTTACTAGTATGTATTTTAATGGCTGCATATTGACACTAGACGCTGAGAGTCTCGCACAGTCAACCATCTCGCGAAGCTCTTCTATAGTAACATCGCGAGAATTGTCGTATCCCCTTACGCTTCGATTCTTCTTAATTAAATCCTTAATCACTATTTTTACTCCCCTCTATTTCTTTAAACTTGCATCCACTCATGCTAACAAGAAACTTTCACCGATATGACTATATCAGAGGGCCACTTTTTTTATCGCCTGTATCAGCTTGCCCGCTTCAGCAATTTTCGGTACACGCATTCTTACAAAGTTTTTGCCAAGTGGCTCAAATTCGCTGCCACTACAAGTCAAGATATTTTCATTTATGAGTAGCCTCTGCAGATCAACGTTTTCATCAATGTGTCTGAGTAGGCATATAGGCACTCTATCATCCGTCTCTGCCATTATTAGCTTATCTCCGCAGGCATCACGAAGAGCCCCCTTAATAATTGTAAAGTCGGTTCCGTGCTCAACTGGCTGCACATCGTAATTGAGTATCGCAGCCGTTATCGCTCTACTCATCTCGTTCATCATGTAAGGATTGCTAACTTTTTTGATGTATTTCACAAGCTCTTTATTGGTGATTATGTAACCCGCTCTCGCCCCTGCGAGTCCGAACCCTTTTGAGAAGGTGCGAACACTAATCATGTGATTATACTTGGATCCGAGCATTACCGCTGATTCTTCCCTAGGGATAAAATCAGCATATGCCTCATCGACAATCGCATAGACGCTTAGTTCTTCGCATCTGCTTAAAATACGTCCTAGCTCCTCGTTCGACATAACCTGACCTGTTGGATTATTGGGATTATCGATATACACAAACGATGTATCCTTTGTAATCGCTGAGATAAGTCGGTCTACATCCTCTTTGAAATTATCTTCACTGCTATTCGCTACTCCGTGAACTTTCATACCCATCATTCGCGAATACTCGACCATGTCGGTAAATGTCGGCATGAACATAACAGCCTCTGCTCCTGGTTTTGCAAATACATTTACAAGCAAATTTAGTGCCGAAATGCTTCCGTCAGTCATAACGACATTTTCCGGCTCTATGAAGGCGTAGTCTTGCCAGTACTTGACCACTGCTTCCTGAGCCTCATCGCTGTGAGGATACTGATACAGCCTATTTACATCGAAACTATGAACAATATCGATCACTACATCTGGGAAGCCATACGGATTGATACCAAGGCTACAGTCGAGTGTATCCTTATCGGCAAGCGGAGTATTGTCCGCATAACTACGCACCTCTGGTAGTAGCTCATCACGAATTTTGGTTTTGTCGATACCCATAGTGTCACCTCTCTAACATCTTATATATTAATTATACAGGATTATCCGTACAGGTACTAATAATGTAGATGAGAAAAGATTTTAGGGTATCAATTTGTTTATCTCACAAATAAAAAAGAGGAAGGTCTCATCTTCCCCTAATCTTTATATTTTGCGATAAGATTTCATTAATTTGGAATCTAGAAGATAACTTACTTCTGTTTGTCTATCTTCGCCTGTAACTTCTTACCTGCTTTTATCTCAGCTTTGGTCCAAGGAACTGCTTTACAAACGACTACATATCTGGCTTCATCATAGTCATAAGCACATGTACTGAGTGTGATAATCTTGTCATCTGTCGTCGCTGTAACGCCTGTGGAAACCTTTGAATTCTTCGCAGCAAAATCCAAAAATGCCTGCTTGTCAGCACTTGAATTAAACGAGTAAGTATAGGCCTCGCTAGTAGCGGGGGTAATAAATGCCGAGATTATCTGGAGGTGATACTTTTTATCAGGTGTAATAAGCTCAAAAGTCTTATGATCCTTGTAGTAGTCCGTCTCCTTCGTATATCCTCTTAGCGACTTGAACATGCTGCCGTCATGCATATGATGACCATAGATAATCGTATTGAAATCAGAGAAGTCAGCACTATTCCTATAATCCATAAAAATCGAACCAGATACACTGTACTTCTTGTTGATATCTGAGTGTAAATATATGTCGTTGTCACTTCCATGCATGATTGGATAGTTGATTATGGTATCCTTCTGATAAATCCATCCAACTACATCAGGATTAATCTTCTGTAGAGCTGCAAAATCCACGACCCCGGTAAACTGATTAGGATCTACCTTTGCTTCCTTCGCAACCTGCTTAAATCCGCTTCTAGAATGGTGATATTTGTAAAGCGCCGTTCCAACTTTATACCCACTAATAACAATTACACAAACTAGGCAGAATATTATTACCCTAAATGCCCAGTCCATCGCACTATTTCTTTTGACCCTATTATTGGTCTTTTTGCTCATATTTTCCTTCTTATCCTTCTCACTTTTTTTATCTACCGTTATCTCATCGGCTTCTTTTGCTTCTAACACGCAAGTTTCGTAATCACGGTCTCCTGCTACAATGTCTTTAGATTTGTCACTTCTCATAGCAAACTCCTTCTATATTAAATCTCACGAACACACCTAATGAAACTAAATTATATCACTGCAAAATATTTAACTCAATATCATGAACCGAAATGCATTATTAACAAGTATCATACATATTCATCGAATAATTCTGTATAATGATATCAGTGTAAGTTTCATTATAGCAATTTGCAAACAATGATTTTGACGGTTATGTGATTTACGTCTTAACATGCTAAATACATTTATATATGGAGAGTAGAATATGGGCAAAGAAATTTTAAAGCTTCAAAACGGTAGCGATATTCGAGGAATCGCCATGAACGGGGTTGAAGGTGAAGATGTAAACCTTACAAGGTACAACGCACTTGCAATTGGCGCGGCATTTGCACACTGGTTAGGTTTTAAGGTTGGAAAAAATTCATTTGACCTGAAGATATGTGTTGGCAGAGATCCACGTATCACTGGCCCAGACTTAGCAGATGCGCTCATGTCTGGCATGGCATATCTTGGTGTCCAGGTTAGCGATGCTGGGCTCGCTTCCACACCGGCGATGTATATGTCGACAATTATGCCATACTATGAGTTCGATGGAGCAATAATGGTCACGGCTAGCCACCTGCCATTCAACAGAAATGGATTCAAGTTCTTCACCGCTGAAGGCGGACTGAACAAGGCAGACATCACGGAAGTTCTCGAATATGCGGCAAGTGCCCACATACTTCCCTTCGAATACAATGCCGAAAGCGTAAATCTGATGCAGATGTACGCCGCTCACCTCCGCTCGATGATCAGCACGGGAGTAGGTGGAGATTTGAGCAATATGAAAATCGTTGTAGATGCTGGAAATGGTGCTGGAGGATTCTTTGCAAATAACGTCCTCGCACCTCTCGGTGCAGATATCAGTGGCAGTCAGTTTCTCGACCCAGATGGAACTTTCCCAAACCATCAGCCAAACCCTGAGAACAAAGAGGCAATGGAGTCAATCTGTAGGCAGGTGCGCGAGACAGGCGCTGACCTTGGAATAATATTTGATACTGACGTTGATAGAAGTGCCGCAGTAACATCTAAGGGTCAGCCTATCAGCAGAAATGCAATCGTTGCTCTTGCGGCAGCAATCGGTGCCGATGACTATCCTGGTGGCACTGTCGTTACAGACAGCATCACTTCTAACGAGCTGCACACATTCCTGGAGGATAACCTCGGTTTGAAACACCTCAGGTACAAGAGAGGCTACAAGAACGTCATTAATAAAGCGATTGAGCTCTCACAAGAGGGGGAAAATGCATTCCTTGCTATCGAAACTTCTGGTCATGCGGCATATTCTGACAATTTCTACCTGGATGACGGTGCATTCCTTGCTGTACAGACTATCATAAATGCAGCTAACCTCAAAAGGGAAGGAAAAGGGATAGAGCACATGATTGCAGATCTTGCTGAACCTGCAGAATCAGTAGAGATTAGATTTAATCTAACTGCAGATAACTTCAGCGAAGTCGGCGACAAAATCCTTGAAGATATGAAAGTTTGGGCAGAACAGGCTGAAGGCTTATCGCTCGAACTACCTAACTACGAAGGAGTCCGCATCAATTATAGCCTTGGTGGTCACGATGGCTGGTTCCTTCTCAGAAAGTCACTCCATGATCCAGTGATGCCTCTCAATGTTGAGTCCAGTAGTGAGGGCGGAGTGAAGCTAGCACTTGCTCTCATCAAGGAATTTCTCGAAGATAGAGAAGGAATCGATATTTCCGTACTCTGCTAAATTTACAAAATTATAAAAACTAAATTCATGCTATAATTACAACATACAAAAGCAAGAGCTCCGAAGTTAACTTCGGAGTTCTTTTATCATTATTCTTTTATAAGTCTCTCTACTACGATATTATACCCATCAACGTCTACAACTTTAACTTCTGTATCCTTAGGAATAACCTCTCTACCGAGAGCATGTAGTACCTCTACGCCAAAATCTACTTTGCCTTTGAGTTTCAAATCATCTAGCGTTCGTCCAACGTGACCTACATACCTTTGACTTAATTCTTCTCTATGTCTAGCCGTTATATTGCTTACTATTGTAAATATAATACTGAACAACATTGCAATGACTACCGTTACAGCTGGCGAAAGACGTAATAGAGACGTTCCAATTGCTGCTTCAAAAACTGCATTGGCATTAGATCCCGCGCTCTGGCATCTCCCATACCAAAATGGAAGGTTGTTGCGCCTCTCAACGATATAGACAACTATAGCGTATAAACACATGAATATACCAAATCCCGTGAGAACTATATGTAAGCCAGATACATATGCATTTAGACTCTCATTACCATAAGCACCTATATAAAATTCGATAGAAAATTCATATAGCCTCACTATAGCTAATCGGAACATTATCGTTAGCAGAATTAATGGAATAACCTGCCTTAGAGGGATATGATTTTTTATATATGTTGCAATCTTTTTCATTTCATCCTCCCTTCAGGGTTACGGAATCATGCCCTTTTACGTAATCATACAATGGACTCTTTTACTGCATTTATCGCTCTTACCATAAAAACGATTGTGGGATGATGTTCTACCCTCGTCGTAATCGCTGTACAATTTACATGATTATGATATCATTTTAATATCATTTGTCAATAAATTCTCTTGTACAATTAATGTACATTCTTAGCACGTATTCCTACGAACCTTGGATACTAAAATCAATAATTACCACTAAAAAAGCGAGATGCAGATAGGCTGCATCTCGCTCATTTCTTATTAGATTGTTATGCCTAGGCTGCTACTCTGCCATCTGGGCGAGCATCTCAGCATCCTTTTCACGTTGCTGCTCGATATTCTCTTTCAGCATCATGTCCTTTACCTTCATGAGTCTTGTCTGGTTACCTCTCTCGTTCTCATCAAGCTTCATCTTGATATACTTGATGGTCTCCTTGTAGTTCGGTATCTTGACATACTCAAGAGCATTAACACGTCTTCTGGTCTTCTCGATTTCGTCAGCTATGAGCATAGCCTCCTTCTCCATTCCAGCAAGCTGAAGCAGTTTAGGGAAAAGAATGGAGAGCTTCTCAATAGACTTATCGAGTTCACCTGATGTGGTCGCAAATCCATAAGGGTACACGCTTCCTGTCTGCGTATTCTCCTGCTCAAAATCAAAGGACGGAACATCGATACTCATTACATTTTTCTCTTCTGCAACGAGTTTTACACTCTGCTTAGGATACATTAGAGCTTCCTCTAGCATCTCTGGTGTCATTACGGCACGCGCTACTGAAAAGCTTCCATATACCTCTTCAAGCATTGGCTCCACCTCTTCACGAAGTGCTTTAATCTCTCTAGCGAGTTCTAGAAAGATTCGCATAAGTTCGTCTCTCTTATCCTTCATGAGCTTGTGACCCTTGATAGCCACCTTGAGTTGCCCTTTAAGCTTAGACATGACCATTCTAGTTGGGTTAACATTTAGTCTTGCCATAAGATCATCCCTTTCTTACTGAGCTACTTCTTGTCATAAAATTCATCGAGGTACTCTTTCTTTACACGCTTGAGCTCTGATCTAGGCATCGTTCTGAGAAGCTCCCAGCCAACATCTAGTGTTTCCTCAATGGATCTATCCTTCTCGTATCCCTGGGATACATACTTGTTCTCAAATTCATCAGCAAACTTCGCATATAGCTTGTCAACGTCGCTGAGCGCAGCCTCACCTAGGATAGCCATTAGCTCTTTACACTCCTTACCTCTTGCGTAGATAGCAAAGAGCTGGTTTAGTACGTCTGCGTGATCCTTACGAGTCTTGCCTTCGCCGATACCCTTATCCTTTAGACGTGATAGTGAAGGAAGTACATCGATTGGCGGTGTAACACCCTTTCTATAGAGATCTCTGGATAGGATAATCTGTCCCTCTGTGATATATCCTGTAAGGTCAGGAATTGGGTGAGTGATATCATCCTCAGGCATCGAAACGATTGGAATCATAGTGATCGAACCGTCGATTCCCTTCTTCTTACCAGCTCTCTCGTACATAGTAGCGAGGTCAGTGTATAGATATCCTGGATAACCACGACGTCCTGGAACCTCCTTACGAGCAGCAGAAACCTCACGAAGAGATTCAGCGTAGTTCGTAATATCAGTGATGATAACGAGAACGTGCATATTCTGCTCAAACGCCAAGTACTCAGCAGCAGTTAGCGCCATACGAGGTGTCGCAATACGCTCTACAGCAGGGTCGTTAGCAAGGTTTAGGAACATTACAGAACGGTCGATAGCACCACTCTTACGGAAGTCTGTCATGAAGAACTCAGCTTCTTCATAAGTGATACCTACAGCTGCGAACACTACAGCGAACTTGCTGTCTGTACCACGAACCTTAGCCTGTCTTGCAATCTGAGCTGCAAGGTTAGCATGTGGAAGTCCTGATCCAGAGAAGATAGGAAGCTTCTGTCCTCTAACTAGGGTGTTGAGTCCGTCGATTGCGGATACGCCAGTCTGAATGAACTCAGATGGGTACTCTCTTGCAGCCGGATTCATGGCTAGTCCGTTAATATCGAGGTATTCATCAGGAATAATTTCAGCACCACCGTCTATAGGTCTGCCCATTCCGTCAAATACTCTTCCGAGCATATCGAGTGATACACCTAGCTGATTTCCGTGCCCAAGAAATCTTACCTTACTCTCTTTGAGGTTCATTCCTGCGGAGTTTTCAAACAGCTGTACAACAGCGTCAGTGCCGTTAAGCTCGAGAACCTTGCAGTGTCTAAGCTCACCATTTGCAAGCTCAATCTCACCTAGTTCATCGTAGCCTACGTCTTCTACACCCTTAACAACCATCAAAGGGCCGGCTACTTCAGAAATAGTCTTGTATTCTCTAATCATTCAGTTCACCTGCCTTCTTAATAAGCTCTTCTATAGAAGCCTCTAGCTTGCCAACAAGTGCAGCATATTCTCCATCTACCACATCCTCTTCAAGGTACTTGAATCTTCCTATGTCCTCTCTTAGAGGCAGTGAAGTGATTGCCTTAAAGTCAGCATGCTCATGAAGTCCTCTTAGTCCCTCATCATAGTAACGAAGGATTAAATCTAGAAGCTTAAACTGCTTGTTCGTAGATGTAAATGTATCAACTTCGTGGAACGCATTCTGGTGTAGATAGTCCTCACGAATCATCTTGCAGACCTCAAGCTTGAGCTGGTCTTCTTTAGATAGACCGTCCACTCCGACTAGCTGTACGATTTCGTTTAGCTCGTCTTCTTCCTGAAGCAGCTTGAGAGCTCTTGCTCTGTGATTTGGGAATTCCTTGTTAACGTTCTCTGCAAACCATACGTTAAGTCTATCTGCATATAGCGAATAGCTGTTTAACCAGTTAATTGCAGGGAAATGTCTAGCATGTGCTAGATTAGCGTCCAGTCCCCAGAATACCTTTACTATACGAAGTGTAGCCTGTGATACTGGCTCGGATATATCTCCTCCCGGAGGTGATACAGCTCCGATAGCGGATAGAGCTCCAACTCTTCCCTCACCACCAAGGCATACAACCTTACCAGCTCTCTCGTAGAACTGTGCAAGTCTGGATGCTAGGTAAGCTGGATAACCTTCTTCACCAGGCATTTCTTCAAGACGACCAGACATCTCACGAAGAGCCTCAGCCCATCTAGATGTTGAGTCAGCCATGAGAGCTACTGAGTAGCCCATATCTCTAAAGTACTCTGCAATTGTGATTCCAGTATATACAGATGCTTCTCTCGCAGCTACCGGCATGTCGGAAGTGTTAGCGATTAGCACAGTTCTTCTCATTAGAGATTCACCTGTCTTAGGGTCAACGAGCTCAGGGAACTCATTGAGTACGTCTGTCATCTCGTTTCCACGCTCTCCGCATCCGATATAAACCACGATATCAGCATCTGCCCACTTAGCTAGCTGGTGCTGTACTACAGTCTTTCCTGAACCGAAAGGTCCCGGAACAGCAGCTACACCACCCTTAGCGATTGGGAACATTGTATCGATTACTCTCTGTCCTGTGATCAGTGGCTCTTCAGGTGAAAGCTTTTCCTTGTAAGGACGCTCAACTCTTACTGGCCATCTCTGCATCATCTTAACTTCGATATCTTTTCCAGAAGCATCCTCGATAACTGCTACAGTCTCATCAACTGTAAAGCTACCGCTTTCGATGCTCTTAACCTTACCGCTAACCTTGTAAGGAACCATAATCCTCTGTGTTACGGCGATTGTCTCCTCAACCGTACCCAGAACTTCTCCTGCCGAAACTTCGTCTCCAACCTTTGTAGCTGCAACGAAATCCCATTTCTTGTCGCGGTCAAGCGCTGGCTCCGATACACCTCTAGCGATATTGGTGCCTGTCTTCTTGAGAAGCACAGACAGCGGTCTCTGAATTCCATCGTAAATGGTCTCAATAAGCCCCGGTCCGAGCTCTACAGATAGCGGTGCTCCAGTAGAGTAAACTGGCTCACCTGGCTGTAGACCAGCGGTTTCCTCGTATACCTGAATCGAGGCATTTCCATCGCGCATCTCGATGATTTCTCCAGTAAGGCCTTGATTTCCGACCTTAACTACGTCATACATATCTGCGTCGCTCATGCCCGAAGCAACTACTAGAGGTCCGGATATCTTAACGATTTTACCTTGTTCCATGATTACCTCCATTATTTATCGCCAAATAGTATGTCAGCACCAACAGCCTTCTCAACAGCCCTCTTGACGTTGTTAAGGCCTGCGCCATAGCCCCCATCGCTTCCAGGAATTGGAACTATTGCTGGAATACGAAGGGTTTCATATTTTGCGATTTCATTACCTATTTCTTTGTAATACTTTTCAGTGATATAGATGATTCCATAATCATCCTTTACGATACTATGCAATTTATCTGCGGCTTCTTCCTTGTTTCTGCACGCGAATGCATCTAGCCCAAAGACCTTGAAGCCTAGCACACTATCGGCATCACCAATAATACCAATCTTACTCATAAGTCTCCCTCAGTCTTTCTCTAATTAATTCTGGGCTCATCTTAGCAAGCTTACCAGCAAGCACGATGCGGATAGCCTTCACCTCATTCTGCCTAGCCACTAGATATGAAACCAATGGTTCAAGACCAAATGTCACGGTTTTAGCTTCTCTGCTGTATTCCACGAGAAGGTTATCGCAAATCTTCTCAAGCAGTGTAAAATCACCGCTATTGTCAATCTGTTCTCCTCCTTCGCTCACTGCTTTTGCGATGTTGTAAGCCTGGAATTTTTCTGTGGCCTGCTTGAAGTCATCCTCATAACTACCTAGGAACACCTGTAAATCTACAGTTCCGCCCGGAATAAATACATTTTCAAAGTAATTCCATGGCTGTCCCATCTTTTTAACTCTCGCAAATGTTTTGAGGTTAACAGTGTCAATCCAAAGCGATACATAGCCTTTAACAAAGCTGTTCTTTGATGCTTCTGCTGCTTCGATAATATCTGCAAAGCAGTACTTGTCACAGACAAAATCAATCATCTGCGGATCATTAGTACGAGCATGAACATCCACCGCTTCAGCGAGTGCACTTGCCATATTCTCTGTGAGGTTCATAGTAGAACGCTCCTTGACGCTCTTAGCCATCTCGCTTGCACTGATAGTTCCACTTTCCATAAGCAGCTCGTCTCTATCAACACCTAGTGACTCTGCTTTAAGTAGTACCTTTAAATTATGGTAGTCAGCAGGATAGCAGAATATATTGAGTGCCTTACTGTCCTTGCTAAGTTCTTTCACCTCAGCGAAGAACGAAGCTTCGGCTTCCTTAAGCACTTCTTGATAATTTGCCGCAGTTAAAGCGTTGCCTTCAGAACCATAACCAGCATCTTGCAGAACTTTGCATATATCGTCGATATTTTTAGACTCTGTCATACTGCGTAACTGCTCACTTGAGAGCAACTTGCCTTCTTGGCTTCTCACATATGAGCTCGCATATACGAAATCAGTTCCCAAAATATGCCTCCTTTCTGGTTAAAGCGGTTACTTGAACAGAATTCCAGCAACCTCTGCGGTCAACTCTTCTCTTGCATTTGATAATAGCTTCTCTAACGAAGCATTGTATGAGATATTACCTCTTCTAAGTATACATCCACCTTCAATATCAACGGTTTCATCACTTAGTGTAAGCGCTGTACCTTTGAATAGATTTACAAGATCAGCACCTATTCTGTCTCTATCTGTTTTATTAAGCAGAACCTCTCCACCTTCTTGCTGATATGCACCGAGCTGTCTACAGATAAACTTAACATACTCTCCGGTTTCTAGGTTAAGAATCATATCAACTGCTTCTTTGTAGCACTCATCAATAACAGCCTGCTTAGCAGCGAGTTTCATCTTGCGCGCATCGAGGTCCGCAACCGACTGTCTTCTGCTAACTAGGACTTCGGCATCATTCTTAGCCTTTTCCTCGTAGCCTCGTAGGAGCTCATCTGCCTCTACCTGTGCCTCTTTGAGTATTTCGGCTTTGACTGCTTCTGCCTCGCTTCTCTGACTGTCGGAATAAGCCTGAGCCTCCCTTAGGATTCGCTCAGTTATAGACTCTATACTCATTCTTACCGTCCCTTTCTATAAATTAGTTACAACGATTTGTGTGCGATTAACCAATCTGAACGCCGTTGTACATAAGGAACGAGATGATGAATGCTAGGATAGCGTATGTTTCTACCATTACAGCATAGATGATAGCGTTACCTAGAGCTCCGTCCTTCTTGGAGATGAGCTGCATACCAGCAGCTGCTGCTCTACCCTGTGTATATCCAGAAACGATACCTACAACTCCGATTGGAACTCCAGCAAACAGGAATGCAAGTCCCTGTGTTGTAGAAACATTTACAAGGTTGCCACCTAGAATTCCAATCTTAGTAAGAATCAGGATAGCGATAACCATTCCGTAAATACCCTGTGTTCCAGGAAGAGCCTGAAGTACAAGAGTTGAACCGAAGCTCACCTTGTCACCAGACATTACACCGTCAGCTGCCTCACCGGCAATACCAACACCAATAGCACTACCTACGCCTGCGATTGTCGCAATTGCTGCACCTAGTACAGCTAATGTTAGACCTAAACTCATTATTTTGCCTCCTTAATTACATTAATATACTTCGTATCTCTGCTTAACGGTTCAAATGCTTTACCTTCACCTTCATAGAATCTACCGAAGAACTCTACGTACTGAAGTCTGCAGGAGTGAACAAATGCTCCCAGGGCATTGATTCCGAAGTTTAGTGTGTGTCCTAGAATTCCTATTACCAGGAACATAACCACTCCGACTACACTTTTGCCTCCCATCGAAGCCAGGAAGTTAAATACCTGAGCTATTGATGTAGAAGCTAGACCAAGTCCGAGAAGTCTCGAATACGAGAGTATATCGGACAGATTTCCTGTCAATCCACTATAGATGTCCCAGATGCCGAGTCCCTTCGTAATTCCTTTATTGGTTATGAACGGAAGGACTATAGCTGCAACCAGACCTACTATTGCCATAATCTTACCAATGCCAGGAGCTCCAGAAGAAACTCTAGCTCCAAACAACATCAGTATGATTCCTGCAACGATTAGATACCATGCAAATACATCCTTACATGCATCGAGGAACTTTCCATCCCTTATCTCTCCGTACGCTTTGATCCCCATTCCGACGAACAGGTGTATAACGCCGAGACCGCATGAGAACACGAGGAATATCATCGGTGATTTAGCTGGATCCAGCCATAACGGATTGATGACAATTGTCTTACCGAAGAACGTCTTTGCAACTACAGGGATGAGGTCTCCGAAGAAACTTCCAAACATAACGCCCCAGAATATACTGGAGATTCCGCTGTAGAATAATACTTTCAGGAGCTTATATGGTCCTCCCTCATACAGTTTGTTCTTCTTAAGTGCATATACCGACATTACGCATAATATGATTCCATATCCCACATCTCCGAACATAATTCCGAAGAATATGATATAGAAAATCGCGAAAATCGATGTCGGATCAATCTCTTTCCAATTAGGTAACGAATACATCTCCGTGATAAATTCGATTGGTGCAAAGAACTTTTTGTTCTGTAGACGCACCGGTACATCGTCATCTTCATCGGGTTCTGTCAGTTCGTACCAACATGTGTATTTTTCTAGCAGTTTCTCAACCTTGCTAGAAGCGAATTTTGGTGTCCATCCATCAAAGGTGAACGTCTCCTCAGTTGTGAGAAGTCTACTACGAACGAATGCTTTATCGCGACCAATTACCATGATGTCGTGGTAACACTCAACATCAGCTCTGGATTTCTCCATCTCTTTGACCTTGAGTTCGAGACTCTCTCTCTCACTATTAGCATCGGCGATCGCCTGCTCAGCTCTAGAGATATTCTCCTCTGCCGTTCCTTCAAGCTCTGCAATTGGAGCAAGGGTAAAGCCATAGCGTTTGATTATTTCGAGTGCAGCATCTTCGTCATCCCTAAAATACCACACGCTGACATACATCTGTTCCTTGTCCTTGTTTACACACTGTACTACTGAAGGTAGACCTGCAGCTTCCAGTTCGTTCTCGACTTCCTGAACATCCGTACTTAGTGGCATCAGTCCAATGCGAATACTTAAACACTCTGTCTCTGTGAGCTCAATAGGAAGTTTATATGCTCTCCAAGGTTCAAGCGACAGCTTGAGTACCTCTGCCGAGTTTGCTTTACTGTAAGCATCGGCAATAGCACTGCCGTACTCATTTAAGCGATGTACTTCCTCCTCAAACTCCTTCTCTTTTCCTAAAATCTCACAATACTCAGCTTCCGTAACAACCCTGCGGGCTGGAAACATCGGCTTCTTGCTGCCGTCATATCTATCTAATAAAGATAGTGCTGAGTCAGCATATGAGATCTTCTTGTCGAATTCAGCCAAAGTAGCTTCATCGCCATCCTTCACAACAAGGTTCGTCCACTCTTCACTTTGAAGCTTGCCTTCAGGATTTGCGACTTCGACTATCCCGAGATCCATGAGCTCTTTAATCAGCGCTTGCTTCTCATCGTTCATACCTATGACGGACAACTTTTTCATTTTAATCGTTGCCATAAGTACCCACTACCTTTCCGACGATTGCTGAAGCTGCTTGCATGAGATTCTCTCTAGCTGAGGCTTTAAGTTGCTCGCATAAAACGGCTTCTGAATCTATCTTCTTTTGATATGACTCCTCTGCCTTAGCTTCGGCGAATGCAATTGCAGCCTTGTAAGTTTCGGTGCCTTTTTTTTCAGCATCTTCTAGTAGAACCTTAGATTCCTTCTTACCGTCAGCTATAATCTGAGCTGCAGCTTCTTCAGATGTTTTTTTGATCTGTGCTGCTTTCGTCTCAGCTTCTCTGACTTTTTCAATACCTGCTATCGACATAAGCGTTATCCTTTCTGTCCTGTAAAATTAGCCAAAAGGCCTAAAATCATATAGGACGTGATTTAATCTGAATTATATCACTCATCAAAATTCTTTACAAACAAGCAAAGGGCAAAAAAACAAGGCTTTGACTTGTCAAAGCCTTGTCATGGAATATAGCACAACCAATTTTTACACAATTTTTTATCTATTTAATTATATTCTAATCTAAAAGAAATATGCCCGCAGTTATGAATGAAAACCCTATCATAAGTATAATCATCAATATAGCCATAATCCTCGCCATTCGCTCCTTGCGGTTTTTGCGCGGTCTATCTGCCTTAAATACCTGTTTTAAATTATGCTCATCCACTGTATTTCCAGCTTTATTATGCTTCTTGTTCATCCTAGCACCTCCATATCCTATATCATTATGCCACATATAACATTTAGCAATATCATATTGTACGCATATAAATTAAACTATTTTTTATCATTATCATTAATAATTTCCATCACACGCTGTTTATGTTCTTCAAAAAAAACAAGCGCAAAATCTCTAAATCTTTTAGCCGCCGGTGATATTCTCCCAGTTTCAGGAACTGCAATCCCTATCGGAACATTATAGCTCGGTGAGATCGGTAGCGCCGTGACATTTCCGTGCCATTGATTTATTGAAACTCCATTTACAGTAGTCACCCCCAATCCTGCTTCAACCATTGAATATGCTGCGAAAGCATCTGAGGTTTTATACCTAATAGGGGGATTGATATCATATGACTTGAACATCAAAGAACCGTCACTCTCTCGACCAGGATATAAATCGATGTAACTATCATCATATATCCTACGTATATCATAAACACCATCAGCTACTGCTGGATGGTCCTTTGGTACCCATATGTAAAATGGGTCATCTATGAGATGTATCCATTCACAGGTACCCTCACGGTAGCTTATGAGACAAAAATCCAATTTATCGCGTTCAAGCTCTGCCATGAGGGCTGAACTCCTTCCTGCAGTGACGTCAACTGCGATACCCGGATACTCTATGCAAAACTCCTTGATCAGATCCGTTAGGAACTTGTAGTATGTAGAGTAAGCTGTAGCCACGCGAACTTCGCCTGTTATCACTCCACTAATTTCTGCGATATTTTGTTCTAAGTGATTGGCAGAATTAACTAGAGATATGAAGCTAGGCAGAAGCTGATTGCACGCCTCTGTAGGCGAAATACCATTCCTATTTCTATTTACAAGACGCACCCCTGTCTCTTCCTCTAATGATGCCATCATGCGGCTAATGCCTGAAGGAGTATACCCGAGCTCCGTCGCTGCTGAAGACATGTTCCCCAGATCGATTGCACGAAGCAGTGCCTTGACTTTCTCAACTTCCATTTTATATCCTCTTATATCCTTATTTCTAACCTATGGCAGAACTGCTTTAAAGATTTAACCGTGTTATGATATTTTATCATAACATGGTTGATTATTTAGCGATATTATCAAAATAGATTTTTTATTATAATTTAGTTACATCAGTTTACATTAAGAAAGTGGGGATCAGAGGTGAATACGAAGAGAAGAAATCGCGCTATGATATTGCTGTTTACAGTAATTTCACTGCGTGCAACCTCGCTCCTATTCGCAACAACGGGTTTATCATATATGGGGCCGCTCACATTGAACGGCTACCGCTTCCCACTTGCTGCTATTATCTTACTCTTTCTGTTCCGCAAGGATATCAAGAAAGTTGACAAGCAGCTTGTCATCCACGGTTCAATCATTGGTTTTTTCTTCCTGCTGACGATGACCACTGAATTGATTGGGCTCAAGATGACAAATTCTTCGACTACGTCATTCCTAGAGAACACAGCGATTATTTTCGTTCCGCTAGCGGATGCATTGTTGGTTAGAAGAGTCCCTAGAGCTTCCGCAATTATCAGCGCTCTAGTCGCACTAGCTGGTGTTGGATTCTTGACACTTAAGGATGGTCATATAGGACTCACCTTCGGAGAATTCATGTGCATACTCAGCGCACTAGCATACACATGCGCTGTAGTGGCTACCGACAGATTTTCAAAGCGCGATGATCCTTTTATGCTCGGAATAGTCCAGGTTGCATTTATAGGAGCTTCGTCATATATACTAGCTATGGTTGTCGAAGGACCAAGTTTTCCTACCGCACCTAAGGCATGGGGCGTGATAATGTTCCTAGCAATAGTATGCACCTGCTTTGGCTTCACGCTTCAGCCAGTTGCACAGAGCAAATTATCTGCATCTATCTCAGGATTATTTTGTGCATTTAATCCGCTCGTCACTGCGATACTCGGATACACATTCCTGAACGAAAGGCTAGGAGCTACTGGCATGATTGGTGGAATTCTCATACTCACCAGCATCGTCATCCCAGCATTGGCACCTTTAATAAAAAAGCCACAGCTAGCTAGATAAATTAGTTTACGACATTACGAGACATCCCTAACCCTCATAATGTTCGCAAAGTATAAAGTAAAAAGTACAAGAAGACCTCCACTTAAGTGGAGGTCTTCTTGTATATTATTTCTGCGCTAAATGCATCATTGCATGCACATTGATTGGATTATCCGATACAATCACATGCGTGGATGCAATCACTTATGGTATGTCTCTCCACTGTTAATCTTAAAAGCTCTGTATATCTGCTCGAGAAGCATAATCCTCGCCATCTGGTGCGGGAATGTCAGCTTTGAAAACGATAATCCGTAGTCCGCTCTTTTTTTCACTTCATCTGAGAGTCCAAGACTACCGCCGATAACAAAGTCTATGGTAGAAGACTTTGTATCGAACGCATACTGAATTTTCTTAGCTAACTCTACTGAATCAATATGTTCACCTTCCACTTCCATAGCGATCACATGGTCGCTTTCCTTTATCTTGCCTAGGATGTTCTGTCCTTCGCGGATAAGCACTGCATTCTCATCAGATGCAGACGGGTTTGCAGGCAGCTTACTCTCCTTGAGTTCTACAATCTCGATATTTGCATATCCTGATATTCGCTTGCTGTATTCAGCTGCAGCAGAAGTCCAGTATTTCTCTTTTAGCTTTCCTATACAAATTATTCTAATCTTCATTTAAATTCCTTTGATTTTACTATTTAAATCTTATAGCATCGTTAACTTGTCCTTTGCTGCCACCTTTAGTGTAAAATCATTCCCTTGACACAGATCATTCTCATCCAAGATATTCTTAACAGTCAGCAACGCAGTATCCGGTGTATTGTTGTGAGTGCTCAAGTGTGCGAGCATTATTCGCTGCGTGGGGCTTGGAAGACCAGCTTCTTTTCTCGCAAGCAGTCCCCTCGCAAGAGCAATCCCACTTGTCACATTGGAAAGGTGACCGTGTTCCCCTAGGATACGGCGCTTTAGCGAATATGGGTAATCCCCCATCTGAAGTATGCTCTCCTCATGATTCGCTTCGAACACGAGAGTGTCTGCACTAGCAAGTTCTTCAGCAATCTCATCCGTAACTATCCCTGTATCAGTTGCAACAGATAGCTGTTCTCCGTCCTCAGTAAAGCTAAACCCTATCGGCTCACTTGCATCGTGAGAAAGGGAAAACGCCTTTACACATATATCCCCAATTCTGACCACATCCTGTGCTGCCATACACTCTAGCTGCTCTGGCTTTACATATTCAAACTTATCACAGTTATATATCGTTCCTCGAGATGTATACACTTTCGCATTCGTACAAGCCTTTGCGATTGCCCTGATGCTTTTGACGTGATCGGTATGTTCATGCGTGACAAATATCCCTTGAATATCCTCCACACCGAGTCTGCACTCAGCAAGTCCCTCCTTGATTCGCTTTGCTGTGAGACCAACATCTAGCAGCAATCTCGTATTTCCATCCGAAACGATATACGCATTACCGGAGCTACTGCTTCCGATAGATGCTATCTTTAATTTACCCATCTACTTCCCTATACTTGTTTCCTCTATACGTTACATCAAATCTGCAGATTGAATTATAGCTGCAGTATGTGCATTCTCCTTTGTTATCACTTGAAGTGCGTTTTTTTGTTGGAGATATGCTTACATCTCCAGCGACAATCTGCTCACTGATATCGTGAATCGACTGGCATACGTCCTCTTCTATACTCTCGAACAAATCACGGGTTATGATCATCTTTTTGCTGCCGAGTAGAGAGCTTGGCATCTCTTCTATGACATCTTTTTCATCGATACATAGTCCATTTAAAATCAAGCCTTTCTTAAGCTCGCTATCCACCACCTCAGAAGCATCCTTCGAGCCTTCTACATTCACCGAAACATCCTTGATATTGTAGTAGAACACACCGGCGGGCTTCCTTTCCTCAGACTTAGCACCCTGCATGTACACCATGAGCTGCATCTTATACCCACACCTCATCTGCTCTATATCAACCTTATCTGACCCGGTCTTGTAGTCGATTATTCTTATATCGCCACCTTCAAAAACGTCGACCCTATCGATTTTGCCCTCGATAAAAATCCTTTTACCATCAATCTCGAGTTCAATAGGTGCAAAAAGCTTGCCTCTCTTAAATTCCTCTTCAAAATAGGACTTCTCGACCTTACCTAGTCTAATCTGTTCTGCGAGGTTTCCTGCTACACGCGAACAAACCCTTGCGACTCTCTCAAGTCTATACTGCTCACGACCATCGGAGGCAAAGAGACCATCCCTATAGTCACCAGCGATTTCCTCGAGCGTAGCTCTCACAAGATTCCTAATCTCTTCATCGGTAATACTAGCCCAAAGCCCTTCAGTCTCTAGTTTCTTGGAGACCCTCATGATGCATTCGTGGTATATATCCCCTATCTCACGAGAGGAACCGCTAAACTCACGATCTTCTCTGGGTCTTAAACCATATGATACAAAATGCTTGAACGGGCAGTGATTAAAGCTCTCGATTCTAGTCGGTGAGAACGAGAAGTCACCATGAGGCCTAGCGAACAACCGCTCCGCCATAACACTGGAAATAGGCTCCGCAGAGTTATCATCTCTCGCGGCATTCATGGCTGCATCGAATGTCTCCGGATCATTTTTTCGATACCAAGCAATTATCGAATCAGTAATCATCTTAGCTTTTTTCTCATCTGCTAGATGCTCTAGTGACCGCCTACCCTTCAGATAGTTGAGCAAGTGGCGCATAGCTGTCTTTGGATTATTTATGACATTTATATCTAATCCACTTGAGATGACATCTTTGTGAATCTTGATTGATGGCAGCGCCGACCTGAACGCATCAACAAGCGAAGATGGTTTACAGTCCTGCCCCTCCGAATCAGAAAGCGACCAGCTCATGTATAATCTCTCGTACGGCTTTGAAATTAGCCTATACATAGCCACGTTTTCCTCAGTCATCTTTAGTTCATCAAGATGACCAATAGGGAAATTGTGCTCCTTAAAAAATTCCTTTTCATCTACAGAGAAAATCCCCTCCGAAGCAGGCTCCATGGGAAGTACACCTTCATTGGCTGCAAGAACAACCATCGCTTTAAGCGGTCCTGGTCTTGTCCTAATCATAGATCCCATAATTATTCCGTCCAGTGCAGGTGGAATAATTCCGATGTCAACGGATTCAAGACCTTTTTTGTAGAGCTGCAATATCTCTTCGGACCTTGTTTTATCAAAGGTTTCATCGCCCAAAACGGCTGCTAATTGTTCCAGAATCTTGACGCAAGCCTCATAGCTCTGGGCGGTATTCTGCGCCTCCTCGTTATATCCCTCTTCAGCCTGAGCTTCAGATACAGCCTGCAATCTGCTTGGCAGCTCCCATTCCTCTTCCAAGATTTTAATCAAATCAAACACGAATTCAGCAACTGTCCCTGAACTCTCCGCTATCTCACGAAGCTTCGCAACTTGCTCCATTATGTAGTTTCTCGTGCTCTCAAGCCTTTCGAATTCTTCTTCAGTATACTCGAAATGTCCGTACTTAAATGCTCTAGTCCACATATTACCACGTATCTTGTAATTACGCGCATAATTCTCCAGCATTTCGATATCTTCTCTCTCAATACTCGTAAGTTCAGTCTTGAGCATTACGAACAGAGCTGAAGTCCTATACCCCTGAAGCACAAACTCTAGAAGGCTCACTATAAACCTCGCAGCCATCGAATCAGTAATTGTCCTTCTGGAATCGACAAAAAGTGGGATCCCGTACTCCTCAAAAGTTCTGCGAATTATGGGTTTCCTAGATGAATCATCATTACAGATTACAGCAATATCATTCATCCTGTATCCTTTATCGCGAATTAGCTCATATATATATGAGGCGGCACTCTCCGCTTCATAGAAAGGGTTTGCGCACTCAACAAGTCTTACTTCATCATTTACCGTATCTTCATCCGGCACCTTCATTACGGACTCTCTCGAGCTTAACGCGGTCCTAAATAGATTCTCCTCCAAATAGTCGAGTGTCTCTCTACCATATGCTCTATATTCATCAGGCACATATTCCTTTGATATTGCTACACCCGCCGAATCCGCCCTAGATGTCAGCGCTGCTATCAGGATGTTGTCTAGATCAAAGTCACTGATATTGACCATAATATTGACATCTACACGCTTTGCCATCTCGATTAGAGCATCCATCGACTTGGGCGCAAGAGTATCAAATCCATACACCCATACCGAATGATTATCAAGTAGCGTCGACTCTCCGATTAACGATACATACATCGAGATATAGTCTTCAGAATCTATGTATCTACCTTCTAGCTCCGACTCATATTCATCGATTATAAGCATCAATTCATGCAGCTTGTGTGAAAGCAGCTCACTGTTACTATCTGAATCGATTGCATATTTGAGTTCATCTAGTGAGCAGTCTTGCTGCTTGAAATCAGCGATGAAGTCATTGACCATATCTATAAATCCGCTCTGTTCAGCTGAAGCTTTAAATACTTCAAGCTCATCTTTATGCGACTTTATAATCTTGTACAGAAGCATATGGCGACCATACTTGTCGAGAATTTCGATATTCTCCTTACCGTACTCTTCCATTATCCTCTGACCTAATCTATTTAATGAAAGAATTTCAATATCAAGAAGACAGGCACTACATGTGTACTTAAGTGCCTGTTCTTCCGCGACAAGGGTGTACTGGTTCGGAACCAATACATACGTCTTGCCTTTTATATTCTCGTATATGAACTTCTCCTTGTTCATGCACTCTCGTGCCATAAATAGGTTCAGCATCTCATCCCTCGATTATTTCAAATAACTCCTCAGGTTTGCTTATTCTGTACATAGGCTCTATTCCGCCCAGCGGAACGTTACCACCTCTACGCCCCCAGCATACCAGGATGCTGTCTACTCCGGCATTGATAGAGCAGCCAATGTCAAATCTCGTATCACCTATCATTATTGCCTCTTCACGCTTTGCTCCGAGCCGCCTTAGTGCTTCAAGAAGCGGACCTGGCTCTGGCTTATGACTAGTGACATCATCCGCTGTGATGATGACATCGAAATTATCCTTAATACCCATCTCTCCTAGATACTGCATCGCTGTATTTCCAAGCCTTGAAGTAACGATAGATAATGAGTAGCCACGTCTTTTGAGCTCGCCGAGGAGTTCCTCTACGCCAGGGTATAATTTATAGGCTCCCTTGCTGTGCTCCGCCTGATATCCTCGGTATACCGCTAAAACTTCATCTACATCTTCGTCTGCAAAAAGCTCTTTAGTCGTATTAGCTACAGTCTCGCCAAAGGTTGAAAGTATGAGGTTTTCATCCGCTTCCTTGCCTCTAAATCTCTTAAAAACCGCCTGCCACGAATCGACGATAAGTTGATCGGTATCGAGGAGCGTTCCATCGAAATCAAACACTATGTATTTCTTCATTATATGTTTCTCTCCTTCGCTTCCTGCGTTAGCTTGGCCTTGATAAATTCGTCAAGCTCACCATCCATTACAGCATTTATATTGCCAACCTCTGCATTGGTTCTATGGTCCTTCACCATCGTATAAGGTTGAAACACATATGACCTAATCTGCGCACCCCAAGTTACCTGACTCATGTCGCCCTTTAGTTCATTAAGGTTTTCCTTGTGCTCTGCTTCAGCTAACTGCTGGAGCCTCGAAGCCAATATCTTCATCGCCATCTCCTTATTGTATAGCTGAGAGCGTTCATTCTGGCACGTTACAACTATGTTTGTAGGGAGGTGCGTTATGCGAATGGCAGAATCCGTAGTATTGACGTGCTGACCACCAGCACCGGAGCTCCTATACTTATCAATCTTGAGATCCTTAGGATCGATATTAACCTCAACGCTATCCCCAAGGTCTGGAACGACTTCAACCGCAGCAAATGAAGTCTGTCTCTTGCCCGCAGAGTTAAACGGTGATATGCGCACGAGTCTATGCACACCCGCCTCACTGCGTAAATATCCATATGCATTGATTCCGCTGACGACGATTGTGCAGCTCTTAATACCAGCTAGCGTATCATTCTGTATGTCAACGACATCCGTCTTGAAACCGTGCTGATCTGCATACCTTAGATACATCCTCATCAGCATCTCAGCCCAATCCATAGCATCCACTCCACCAGTACCAGCATGAATGCTGAGGATCGCATCCTTATCATCGTATTTACCGGTCAGGAGTCTGCTGAGCTCAAGATCTTCCATCTCCTCACATAGCCTCTTGTATTCCTTGATTATATTCTTGGCTTCAGAGTAATCCTCGTACTCCTCAGCTAGCTCAATCATCTCAGATATATCATTAAATCCCTTGAGTAGACCTTCATACCGCTCGAGCTCACTTTCGAGATGCTTTTTCCTCTTCATCAGTTTCTGTGCATCATCAGGAGCGTCCCAGAAACCAGGCTTAAGCATCTCCTGCTCCATGCTCGCTATATTATTTCTAAGACTATCTGGGTCAAAGATAGTCTCCAATCTCCTTAAGCTTTGCTAGTTCGTTCGGTAAAGCCTGTCTTATCTCATCCAATTCAATCATAGTAATTCCTCTCATCTATGACAGATGCGCGTAGCCGCAGTAAGCAGCATCGCGCATCAATTGAGCTAAACTCTATAGCCCTGCTCTCACTGCAGAACTCACATCATACATTGCTAATTATATCGGGTTTCCTTATTGAAACTTTCCGCAGCAATTCTTGTACTTCTTGCCAGATCCGCAAGGGCATGGATCGTTTCTACCTATCTTAGGGCTGTCGCGGTGAACCGGTTCCTGAACATGTTCTCCGTTATCGCGATACTGCTGTTCATCCCCATGAGCAGCTGCAATATCCTCATCATAATACTCTTCCTTGCGTTCAACCTCATCCCTCGAAACTGTACGGCGTTCAGTTCGGGTCTCAACGGTTACATTGAAGCAGTATTTTACAGTCTCCTCACGGATATCCGCAATCATCTCCTCGAACATGCCGAAGCCTTCTTTTGCATAAGCAACCGCAGGATCCTGCTGGCCGTATCCGCGAAGTCCAATTCCGTTCTTGAGCTGTTCCATCGCATCGATGTGGTCCATCCAGCGGTTATCAACAACTCTGAGCATAATCATGCGCTCAACTTCACGCATATGCTCGATGCCAACTTCCTCTTCCTTCTCACGATATATCTCCTCAAAGACATTCATGATATCCTCGCGAAGCTTATCCTCATCGAGATCTCTCAGTTCCTCATCTGTATAGCTGAGTCTACCCTTAAAGGCCGGGGTAATCTGCTCACAGCCGTAGAATATCTCGTCCATATCCCAGTCCTCTGAGAAACGAGTCTCCATGGTAATCGGTGCAACTATGCCATTTACTAGCTCTTCCACCATTCCCATTATATAGTCACGCAGATTCTCTCCGTCGAGTACCATTTTACGCTGCTCATATATCTGCGATCTCTGTCTGTTCATGACGTCGTCGTACTGAAGGACATACTTACGAATACCGAAGTTCTTTCCCTCGATCTTCTTCTGAGCGGTTTCAATTCTTCTCGAAAGCACCTTTGCTTCAAGTGCATCTTCGTCGCTAAGGCCAACAGTCTCGACAATTCTCTGCATCTTCTCTCCACCAAAGAGTCTCATCAGGTCATCCTCAAGTGAAATGAAGAACTGTGTAACACCAGGGTCTCCCTGACGTCCAGAACGTCCACGTAGCTGGTTATCAATACGTCTTGATTCATGTCTCTCCGTACCGATGATGCAGAGTCCCCCGAGCTCTCTTACTTCCTCTTGCTCATCCTTTCTCTCAGCGGCAAACTGCTTCAGTAGTTCCTGATATTTCTCTCTAGCGGCATTTAGTTCTTCGTCATCAGACTTTTCAAAACCTGTTGCGAATGCAATCTGCTCAGGAGTGTACTCTAGCTTCTTCATCTCGCGTCTAGCCTCAAAGTCTGGATTTCCGCCAAGTATGATATCGGTACCACGACCAGCCATGTTGGTAGCGATTGTAACAGCACCCTTACGGCCTGCTTCAGCTACGATCTCAGCTTCCTTTTCATGGTGCTTAGCATTGAGTACGCTGTGCTTGATGCCTTTCTTTTTGAGCATCTCACTGATTAGCTCTGATATCTCAATAGAAATAGTACCTACGAGAACAGGCTGTCCTGTCTCATGCGCTTCTGCAACTCTTTCGACGATAGCTTTGTATTTACCAGTCTGACGAGCATACACGGAGTCGTCTAGGTCTGTTCTCGCAATAGGCTTGTTAGTCGGAATGACAACAACGTCCATATTGTAGATATCTCTAAATTCATCTTCCTCTGTCTTGGCAGTACCCGTCATACCAGATAGCTTCTTGTACATACGGAAGTAGTTTTGGAGCGTAATTGTCGCGAGAGTCTTGGACTCTGACCTAACTGATACACCTTCCTTAGCTTCGATAGCCTGGTGTAATCCGTTTGAGAAACGTCTACCGTACATCAGACGCCCAGTAAACTCATCGACGATGAGAATCTCACCATCCTTAACGATATAATCCACGTCGCGCTTCATGAGATAATTAGCATGTAGAGCCTGATTTACATAGTGGTTAAGCTCCATATTGTCTGGATCTGAGAAGTTCTCGATGCCGAAATACTCCTCTGCAGCCTTTATACCGGCCTCATTAAGGGCAACCTGCTTGTCCTTCTCATCCACCGTGTAATCCCCATGCACTCCGTTCTCACCCTCTTCCTCATCGCTCGTAGTGTCACGGATGAGAGTCTTGACGAATACATTTGCAGTGCGATACATATCGCTTGAATCAACACCTTTACCGGAGATGATAAGTGGAGTACGAGCTTCATCGACTAGGATTGAGTCCACCTCATCGACGATGGCAAAATTAAGCTCACGCTGAGTTAGTTCTTCCTGATAAGTAACCATATTATCGCGCAGGTAGTCAAAACCGAACTCATTGTTCGTGCCGTATGTGATATCTGCCAAATACGCAGCCTTGCGATCATCTCCCTCAAGCGAATTGATAACACAGCCAACTGTAAGTCCAAGGAATGTATATAGCTTTCCCATCCAGTCAGCATCTCGCTTTGCGAGGTAATCATTTACGGTGACTACATGAACCCCCTTACCAGTTAGCGCATTCAGATATGCAGCGAGCGTAGCCACGAGAGTCTTACCTTCACCAGTCTTCATCTCAGCGATTCTTCCTTGATGAAGTACCACACCACCTATTAGCTGCACACGGAAATGCTTCATGCCGAGACTTCTAACCGCACCCTCGCGGCACACAGCAAATGCCTCTGGCAAAATGTCATCTACGGTCTCAAAAGGACCTTCATCGCCATCTTCTCTGATAGTTCCTAGACGCTTCTTGAACTCCTCTGTCTTAGCGCGAAGCTCCTCATCAGTGAGCTTCTGCATCTGTTCATCGTAAGACTCAATCACATCTACGATTTTCTCTATCTTCTTGACCTCTCTCTTGTTGAGGTCTCCAAATATCTTTTCTACTAAACCCATTTACGTGGCTCCCTTCCTTCTCGATAATACCTTATATATGCTTTTAATACTAATTGTCTTAGCTATGTATCCTAGTTGTCATCCTCGTCTTCGTGAGGCTTGTCTTCGACGCGAATATGAAGTCTAAGTGCTCTCTTGGCATCCGCTCTTGTGACTCTGACCTTGAAAAGCTTGTGTTTCGATTCATACTCGAATGTATCTCCAACCTTTGGGATGCGGTCTAGCTCAATCATCGCCCAACCATTTACCGTCGTCGCATCTATGTCTATATCTTCCCCCTGTAGTTCAAAGAATTTTTCAACATTAGTTCCTCCAGCTACAGAATATGAACCGTCTATTAAGTCTGTCACCTCTCTCATCTCGACGGTATCATGCTCGTCATATATCTTTCCGACTAGCTCTTCGATGATATCCTCCATAGTTACGAGGCCTGTAGTCCCGCCATATTCATCGACGATAATCGCCATGTGAGTTGCCTTTGCCTGCATCTTTTTGAGAAGTACAGATGCTTTAATCGACTCAGCTACGTATGCAACCGGCTTTACATAGAGATTTACGCTCTTGCCCTCGCCCACTACATAGTTATGGAAGTCCTTCTGATTGAGAATTCCGATGATATTATCGAGATCATCTTCGAACACCGGGAGTCTCGAAAGACCTGTATCTTTGAAAAGCTTAGCTATCTCATCGATAGGTGAACCGAGCTCGATAGCGATAATATCTATTCGAGGTGTGATTATGTCTATCGCTTCTAAGTCAGCGAACTCGATTGCATTAGTGATAAGTTCGCTCTGCGATTCTTCGATGCTCCCGCCAGTCTTGGCCTCCTCGACAATTGTCTTGAGTTCATCCTCTGTGTAAACCTGCTCAGGTGAAATCTTGAAAACCTTGTCAACTAGCTTCTTCCATACACCAAACACCCAGTTGAGCGGTGTAAATAGGAACATCATGACCTTTACAGCCGGTGCCATGAATAGAGATATCCCTTCCGCCTTATCCTTGGCGATATTCTTAGGTGATATCTCCCCGAACACCAAGACCAAAACCGTCACAACAACGGTCGAAATAGTCGCTCCGTAGTGACCATATAGCTTGATGAACATAACCGTGGCTATTGAAGTCGTCGCGATATTGGCAATATTGTTGCCTATTAAAATCGTGGTGAGGAACTTATCGAAGTTCTCCGTTATCTCCAGTACGAGCTTCGCACTCTCGTTGTCATCGCTCGCCAGATTCTTCATCTTTATCTTGCTCACCGAAGTGAACGCCGTCTCAGTGGCGGAAAAAATGCCCGATAACACGAGCAAAATCACAATACTTATAATGTATGGTGTCATTTAACTTGATTCACTCTCCTATATCTGTGTGTATCCGATTAATTATACTACATTAAACTGTAGATAAGTGATGAAACAACGAAAAAAGCTCTCTCGCAGAGCGAGAGAACCATCTTTCTATCCGATTTCACTATATCTAGCTGGCTTTCCATCTTCAAAAGTTACCGCATACCCACTTGCGGGATTAGGTGTCCAGTGCCACGCTTTCTCTTTCACAGATGGAAACATCATCTCCATGCATGTAAAAATGACGGCACCATGGAACACCCCTATGACATCCGAGTGCGTTACATCACTTTTTAACACTTCAAGACCACGGGATACACGCTCAATAAATCCATCATTAGTCTCACCTTCAGGAAAATCCATGTACTCCTTCTCACCCTCAAGCCAAGCTCTAGCTTCATCATGCTGGAGAACCTCATCCATTGTCTTCATCTCAAATATGCCAACTCCAACCTCTCTGAGATCGGAAATAATTTCGTGATCAATGTCCCCGTATATGTGCTCAAATGTCTGCTCAGTTCTCAGCATCCCAGATGTATAGAGCTTAGCACCATCCGCTTTAGGATATGCCCCCTTATCACAGAGCATTTTAATCTGCTGTACACCTTGCTCAGCGAGAGGTAAATCAGTGCTTCCATAAAACAAATCCTTAAGTGTCCCCTCTGTATCGCCATGTCTTATCAGATATAACGTATTTCCCATCTTCGTCCCCTATTTTCATATCATATAGTTAGCCGTGCTCATCGCTCAGCAACTTGCACATACCGTCTAACACGCTTAAATTTCAGCGATTCTGTAGAATTAATGTGTGCGTTTTTACACACTACAATGTCGCATATTATATCATTTTCTGCTATAATATTCTACATATTTGCTAACGTAAAAGCCGTATAATGCAGGGGGTTATGTATGGCTTTATAACACCTTGGTGAGTATATTTTATTTTAGGGATTTTGGATTGGAGGGATATTATGTCAGGTAATTTCAATAGAGACTCCGCTTGGGAGCTGGTAAAAAAATATAACGAAGAGCCGTTCCATCTCCACCATGCTGTTACAGTAGAGGGAGTGATGCGTTATTATGCCGAAAAGCACGGCTATGATCCGGATTTCTGGGGTCTAGCTGGACTGCTTCACGATGTGGATTTTGAGAAATGGCCGGAAGAGCACTGCAAGAAAGCACCTGAACTGCTCGCTGAGATCAATACACCAGAGGAGCTCGTTCATGCAGTATGTAGCCACGGCTACGGCATCTGCGTAGATGTCGAGCCGACACACGAGATGGAAAAATTTCTATTTGCTTCAGATGAGCTCACCGGTCTCATCGGCGCAGCGACTTTACTCAGACCGTCTCGCAGCTGCAAGGATATGGATGTTAAGTCGGTTAAGAAGAAATTCAAGGACAAGAAGTTTGCAGCAGGCTGCGATAGAGATGTAATAAAGCGTGGAGCCGATATGATGGGCGTCGAGCTCAATGAATTGTTCGAGATTGTCCTAGAAGCGATGCAGTCGATGCCTGATGCTGAGGAGCTCAATGCACAGAACGGTATAAACTAGATATGATTGATTTGCTCTAGTGTTCTGAATCAGCTTAAACAGCAAGGCTTAAGGCTTCGGACATTTGAGGCATATCGATTCGTACGATATAATCCGCAGGACTGCGGATTATGCGCGCCCGTAGCTCAGGGGATAGAGTAGTTCACTCCGAATGAAATGGTCAGCGGTTCGAATCCGCTCGGGCGCACCACTTTATGCAATTGAAAAAGCACTGTAGCCTACGGACTGCAGTGCTTTTTGCTTGCTGGTTAACATCTAACCATTTTGATATTCATATTCTATGTATTTGTATCTAACCCTGTATTAGCACCTCATAATCACTTTGTCTATGTGGCTCTAACATCATTCTAATTCGTACTTGATTGAATCAAACTATCAAACTATTGATTTCTAAACTTCTCTACCTGCGTTAAAGTCCATAGCTACCTTAGCGTAAATCTGAGCGCCCCTTATAAGCTCAGGCTCATATACAGTGAACTTGCTGTGATGCTGAACGTAGCAAGCACCAGAAGCCTCATCTGCAACACCGAGTAGTAGCACACATCCTGGAACTTTTTCCATGAAGTAAGCGAAATCCTCACCTCCAGCTGTTGGCGGAACGTGTATAGGAGCTTCCTCCCCAATTATATCCTGTGCCACGGCTCTAGCAAGCGCTGACATACCCTCGTCGTTGACAGTTGGTGGTACGAGGAGTGTATCTCTAACCTCAGCTGTGCATCCGTAAGCCTTAGCTGTATCTGTTGCGACCTGCTCTACGTACTCAGGGAACTTATTAAATACATCATAGCTGAAGCATCTAGTCGTACCTGTAAGCTTAGCGGATCCTGCGATTACATTCCATCTCTCACCTGCATTAAATGTTCCAACTGTAACTACTGCTGGTTCAGCAGGTGCGAGTTTTCTTGAAACGATAGTCTGAAGACTTCCGACAATTGCGGAGCCAGCGACGATAGCATCAACAGCTAAATCCGGCTGAGCTCCGTGTCCAGAGTTGCCCTGAACATCGATTTCAAACATTCTAGCAGCACCCATTCTTGGTCCTGCATCGCAGCTGATATGACCAGCTGGAACGTTACCCCAGACATGCACAGCAAAGCATGCATCTACACCATCTAGTGCACCATCTTCTACCATGGCTTTAGCACCAGTTGCAACTTCTTCAGAAGACTGCCATGCGAGCTTAACTGTTCCGCAGAGCTCATCCTTCATATCATTTAAAATGTGTGCTGCTGTAAGAAGCATCGAGATGTGACAGTCATGGCCACATGCGTGCATAACTCCCTTTGTCTTGGATGCAAAAGGAAGTCCTGTTTCCTCGGTTACTGATAGGGCGTCAATATCTCCTCTGAGCAGTACAGTCTTACCAGGCTTCGCACCTTTAATTGTTGCTAAAGTCGAAGTCTCAAGACCGCAGTGTTCCCATTCAACACCCATCTTATCGAGTTCTTCTCTGATTTTTTTTGCCGTCTCATATTCCTTTTCACTCACTTCGGCGTTGTTATGGAACCAACGTCTCATCTCAACTTGATAGTCGGAATATTTTTCTGCAACTTCTTTCATACCCATGATATTACCCCCTATATTTTAAAAAAGATTATTGTATACGTATTGTGCCCTGGCAGGCCTTTTCTAGCCTATTAATGTTCTCACAGCCTGAGATAAGATCAGGCCGCTTTCTGCGGCCCAAATATTGTTTTCCTAGTTAAGCCTATTCTCACTTATAGAAGTGTAGCGAATATACCAGCCAAGAAAACAGATGTGATAGTTACTGTAGTGAATCCGCCAACGATCATCGATGGAAAGATCTTGCTCATGAGATAGTTAACCTCATCTGGATCATCAGATAGAGCCTCACATGTTGACTCTGAGATGATCGCATCTGCTGGGAATCCATAAAGTGCTGTCAAACCATTTGCAAAAGCAAGATAGAATGACATCTTGAATACTTTTGCGATGATGAACGAGAATACAGCCATACCTACAACACCTATAACGATGAGTATAACCATCGGTCCTATGATTGACTTAAGCATTGCTGGGGTTAGATTCTTAAGTCCGTCGAACACAATCATCATAAGTGCAAACATGCTGATCCAGTATGAATTTGCTCTGTTCAAAATGTTCGTATCCAGGAACCCTACCGCACAGAAGATTACACCGAATACTAGAGCCCATATTGCTGGAGAAATTACAACGCTACCGAACTTTAGCTGTCCTGCGAGCGATGCGAACCACGCAACTAGACCTAGCTTGCAAAGCATGAATACTGGCGTATTGTACTTATCCGGAACTCTTGGAAGTAGCTTCTTAACCTTAGAATCATCGTTTACAACCGTCATTCCGATCTGCCTGTTAGCTTCCTTTTGCTCCTCTGTGAGAACAATTTCTCCACTTCTGAGTTTAGCAAGCTCCTTGTTTCCAAACTTATGTAGCATGATCGCTGTAAGTGGATAGCCTGCAAATCCCTGCACGCAGTAGATGGTTACCGCAAATGTAGCAGCTACCTCTAAGCCTTTTGCATGAGCAGCCATCTGCATAGTTGTAGCGGCAACGATTCCACCAGTTAGTGGAGGTAGACCAGCTATCATCAAGGTTTTATCCATAAACATCGGTGCGAGGTACCAGCTGAAGAGCACCATTCCTGCGAGACCAGCTAGACATACAACGATAGTCTTCCACTGCTCCAGCAGATGTTTAACACTGATGATTGTACCGATATGTACGATAAGCAGCATCATAGCTACTGTTGCTGCAAATGGAACGAGTCCAGAATCTGTACCTATTGTCTTAGGGAAGAAAGTCCAGTATCCGAATAGATACAGGATTGCTGATGCGAATACGGATGGTACCCAAGCCTTGGTAGCAGTTGCAATCCACTCACCAACGGCATAACAGATAGCCATCAACACGAATGCTAATAGTGCATTATAAAATACCATGTTTCTCTAGTCCTTTCTGTTTTCTAAAAAAATAACATCCTATAAATTAATCTATTTGGCAATAGCCCTAACCCCATGGCTATACTGCCTATATTACAAAGCTGTTAATCAGCTCTATAAACTTTTATGAACTGCCTTACATTACGCATTACGCGCTACAGTCTTCGTTTAAATATCTAATAGCGGTCGCAACCATCGCCGCCATTCCGTAAGGAATCGTCTCCTCGTTTAATGTGCTAGCTGGATTATGTAGCGGAGCATAATGTCCTGCATTTCCAGCCTTTAAAATCATAAATGTACCAGGCTTTCCACTCACATCAGAGTAGGCGCTGAAGTCCTCGCTGAAGTTCATCGGTCTCTCTAAATCGATTACCCTATCTTCCCCGATGGCATCTGCAGTTGCCACTCTTGATAAAGCTGTAAGCTCTTTGTCGTTTATCACTGGAGCATATCCCTTTACATAATTGACATCTACAGTACATCCTGACATCTCTGCGACGCCTCTTCCAATCTTATACACCTGATCCTCAATCACTTTTCTAACTTCATTGTTATACGTGCGTGCAGCTCCACCAAATTCAACTCTCTCAGGAACTACATTGATAGCACTATCACCGCGAATATATGTTATCGGCAGAATCGCCGTCTCATTAGCATCTGTATATCTTGCTTGAATCTGCTGTAGCAGAACGATCATCTGAGAGGCTGCAAGCACTGGATCATGAAGTAGATGTGGCTGTGAACTATGACCTCCAAGGCCTGTCACCGTCACTTGGACGAGGTCTGCAGATGTGGTCATCGGTCCACTTCTAAAACACACCTTGCCATACTCTTCAGGGTTTTCGTCTGGTAGTACGTGTAGCCCAACTATGGCATCCACATCTTCCATAACACCCTTTGCTACTAGCTCCTTTGCGCCTCCTGGTTGAGTATCTTCACTGTGCTGGAAGATAATCTTAACCCTTCCGCAGAATTCATCTCGCATCTCGGAGAGCATCTCGGCATTGCCAAGCATCATCGATACATGAAAATCATGTCCACATGCATGCATGACTCCATCGTTTTCACTAGCAAACTCAAGTCCGGTTTCCTCGTTAATCGGTAGTGCGTCGATATCAGTTCTTAGGGCAATCGTCTTTCCTTCGCCCTTTCTACCAACGATTGTCGCAACTACAGAAGTAGGTGTCGGTTGCTCGATATTATCTACTCCGTACTCACGCAACTTTGCTTTTATAAGTGCCGAAGTTCTGTTTTCGTGGTAACCAAGCTCTGGATGCTTATGTACATCTCTGCGAATGGTCCTAATCTCTTCAAAGAGCTCGTTTGCTCTCTTCAAAATTTTATTATCGCTCATCCCTAATCCCCTACATTTGAACTGTGTTTCACAATTTATTGTAAAGATATAAAAATCTTATAATCCTTTAACCCCAATGGTTACATTAAATCTAGAAATTTAATATGCTGTATTATAACACCATTTTTTGTAATTTAAACAAATTTATCATATATTTTTGTGATATTTCACTAACATTTGCTAAAACCATTGAAATTTCAACGATAAACCGATGCAGAAAATTTGCACTTTATCGCGTACACTGGTTTCCAGTTTATATTCTTAGAACTGTTAATTTTGCATTCAAAAAAGACTCCTCTCATCGCAAATGCGTCAAGAGGAGTCTTTTGGAATATTAATTAACTTGTGAATAATATATTGCAAGTGCTGTAATTGATAGGATTTTACTTACCATCAGAATCGTTCACATGCACATCGAGCTGACTATAAGGAAGCACGATATCTGATTCAAGCAGGCACTTCTGCAGCACGCCCATAGCAGCTCTTCTCGTTACCCACTTGTCCTTCGGTTTACACCAATATCTGATTCTATATATTGCAGATGTTGCATCGAAGCTCTGAACAGCTAGGTACTCAGAATTCTTAATACCCTTAATTGCTTTGATCTTTTTAGCGCAGTCCGTCAGAACCTCCCTGACATGCTCCGGATCTTCATCGTATCTGAGGCCGATATCTATATCGTATACACCATTAGTTATGCCCACTTTAGTGATATTTCTGTTACAGATAGTGACATTGTCTCCGGTATTTAGGCTCGTGTACTGTGTGGTTTGAAGGGTGAACAGCGTAACTATACCTTCATCGTCATCAATCTTAATAACATCACCAACTTTAAAGGCTTTGTCATTAATTATATGCATACCCATTAGAACATCCTTGAACACGTCTTGCATCGCCATGCCGAAGACTGCACCAGCAACACCGACACCGGCGATAATGGATGTAACCCGTATATTATTCACTTCGAGTACCGCCAATGCTGCAATTATCCATGTTACGGTTTTCATGAGTCTAAACGTCGATCTTACTATCGCGTTCATCTGCACCGTATTGTTGGTCTTTTTGACATAGAGCTTATGCGTATGCTCTATGACGAGCGTCGCAATGATGGTGACTAAGATGATGACTATGCTGCTAATAAATTGTGCCGAAGTAACCATTTTAACTATTATATCCACGCTATCCCCCTATCCTTGGAACACCGACAAGTCGTCCAAGCTCAATAAGGACGATAGCACTCCAAAGCCTTCTACATCTTGATAAAACTCATCAATCTGCCTAGCTCCATAATGCTTATATATCTCTTCTGCCTTGGTATTCCCTGCAAATACATCTATTACCATCTGCGAATATCCGGTGCTCGCAGATCTGCTTCCCATCGTAAACAGGAGCCTTCGTCCAATACCGAAATCCCTGTAGGAAGCCTTGATGTGAAGCATCTCAAGCCAGAATGCACCAAGTACATCTGGCGAGGGTGTGCCCGCTACGAAACCGACAATTTCACCAGCACCAGCCTCTTCACCATCGGATAAGAGTTCAGCAACAAACATTTCATTTCCCGGTGCAAGGAAGTATGCGTCCATTCTGCTCGCTGCACTCTCAGGGTTCACAGAGCTTAAATATCTCTTATCCAGTATATTTGCATATGTATCATGATAGTTCTCTGATAGGATGCGCCCAACCTCAGCTATGTCGGAACGCTTCGCCTCACGAATTTTAATATTTTGAATATCTTTCATACTATAGACCTGCCTTATTCATACATTACTCTATAGTATACACGAATTTTCATTTTAATTCCTTAAAGTAATAACTTATTCCCAGTGTCCTTCACTGACAAGCACCTGCTCGGTGTATGCCTCTTTAACGACAACTGTTTTGGTCGTCACATGCGGAGCCGCATATGTATGTAGTCCATTTCAAGGCTTTGGCCTATGAGACTGCCACTCTGCATTTGTTTTGAAAGTGGCACCGCACTGACAAGTGTAATAATCGATAAATTTCTGTTGACGCGTCACCGCTGGATGCGTAACCGTCTTATATACTGCAGGCACCCACTTTTTCTTTGAATGGGATGAGCTACTATGGCTAGAGTCGCTACTGTCTTTTTTCGACTTCTCCTCTTTTGCCCGCTCTTTTTCCTTTGCCTTTTCTTTCTCTTTTTTCTTTTCCTTTGCTTTTTCCTCTTCTCGTGTTTTGCTACTGGAATCATCACTACCACTTGCTTCACTCTCGCCTTCGTTGTCAGACTTAGAGCTATCTGATGATTTGCCAGATGCAGACTTTTCCTTTGTAACTTCTACCTTCTTTTTACCTCTCCCCTTCTCGCTCTTATCAGCACCGCAGCTTGCGAGCCCTATAGCTAAAGCAAGAGAGAGGATAATAACCGCAATAATACTTAGCAGCTTATTATCAAATAAGCGTTTCTGCATTCCCCATTTTCTCTCTTTCAAGTAGTTTAAAAAATGAGATGGAGCATAGCACTCCATCTCATTCGATAATGCTTTTGTTCCCTAGTTTACATTTTGAGCTATGCGTTTTTCTTCCTCATAGCAACCACAACGCCTAGTAGCATGCTTGCAATTACGAAAGCAAACATAAACTCAAATCCTGCTGAGTCACCTGTTTTAACTACAGTTCTGATGTTCTTTCCATTTAGAGTAGCTTTTCCGTTAGGAGCCTTATTAGCTGCGCGAGAAACTACTGCAAACTCCGAATTTACAGAACCGTTGCTGAAACGAGCGGTTACAGCATGCTTTCCTGGTCTTAGAGATCTTAAGTATGATGCATGTAAGGTAATTCTTGCACTTCCCTTTACAACGTCGTAGTTGCTTGGATCTACAACCTTACCATCGATCTCAACGCCCTTGAATCTCTCAAAAGTCTTTTCGTCATCAGTCTTAGACTTAACAACTATGAGCAGACCGTTATCATCACCATTCCAAGCGAGATTTCCATTCGCTACATAATACTCAGGCGAAACGTTAGTATTTCCGCCATTATTACCTGGAGTTGGCACGTTTGGCTGTGTGCTATTGTTATCTCCCTGATTGTTTCCTGGGTTTACAGGATTTACTGGTTTTTCAGGTGTAACAGGCTTCTCAGGCTCCGCTGGTGTTACTGGCTTTTCAGGCTCTGCCTGCTTGTGGTCAGTGTACTCGATAACATTGTTGTAAAGCGACATCGAAGGCATGTCAAACGCTACGATGTATCCACCGTCAGATGCTAAGATCTGCTTGAATGGAACCTTTACAAGCTTACCCTCTTTATCAACGTAGTAAACCTGCTTCACATCCTTACCATCTGGAACCAGTCTGCTGATCTTGAAGTTTCCTCTTACAAGCTTCGACAGCTCGGTACGATACATGTTGATCATATCGATGTCTAGGACTTCATAATCCTTTCCTTCAAGACCCTTTACAGTTTCGTTAGGTAGCTTTCTAACGCTAACCAGATACTCTCCATTTCCGAAGTGTAAACCAGTCACAGCTGTAGTGTTATCAATATCGATAAGCTGTGTGTTATTCTTACCCTCTTCGCTCTTAGGCTTTAGGATAAGCTCATTGACACTACCGCAGCTGAAGTGATTAAATGCATACTTTGCTGCTCCCCACTCAGACTTGTCCTTCATAGTCATAGGGAAGGAATCTATTGTATATCTAGGATCGTCTACATATACCATGTAGTTCTGATCTTCAATAAGCGAGTATTCAACTACACCTTCATTAACCTTCGCTGTAACTTCGTCGTATTCGCTTACAAACTTAATATTTACACCATCAATAGGATTGTGGTCCTTATCGAAAACTGGAAGTGTATAAGCGACACGCTTTGCAGCTTCAGGGTTGCTCACATACATCGATCTTAGAGTCAAGTAGAATGCATCTACTTTTCTTCCGTTATCCTTAGAAGGAACAGGCTTCTCACCAGTCTTATTTAGCACCATGTATGCGTTAGGCATTTCAAAGTCGCCATCTTCAGCAAATACGATATAATTATTGCCCTTAACCATCTCAACGTCAGGTAGAACACCATTACTTGACTCTACTTTTGTCTCAATAGTCTGAGTTGTTGCATTGTAGAAGATAAATGTAACCTTCTTATTAACAGGTTTATACTCGTTACCAGACTTTCTTAGAACTGGCATGTTCTTGAGAATGACCTTTTCCTTCTCGTAAATCTTCGCATACTGCTCAGGCTTATACTTTGCACAATCCTCGCATTCGCCACATGGATTGCAATCTTCGATATTGTTATTTCCAGTATTTTCTCCTGGCTTAACGATGTCGCTCCCTGGCTTCTTGCCGTCTTTTCTAACAAGTTCTATAGCACTGCACTGCAGATAACCATTTATATCGTTAGCATCATAGCCTTCGATAATAGGGTTATACTTGCCCTGCTTATTCTGCTTCATGGTGAACTCAATCTTGTTCTTCATAACGTAGGTATCGTTCTCATCTAGCTTAAGCTCGTAAGGAACGTTTCCTTCGGTATTGATTGTAACTTCACCCTGCTCACTGTAGATAACCTTCGACTTGCCGTTGTCCTTACGAACTAATCTGAAAGGTAGACCTGCCTTTGCCACATAGCCGCCATCAGAAACCTTTAGAACTGTAATGTTGGAATTCGATTTAGGATTCTCTAATTCGCTCTGCTCTTTCACCTTGTGGAATACAAGCTTTGCAATCGGCTTCTCTGGTGCGCCTATACCCTCGTCATAATCGTAGTATAGTGGATACTCGTTTTCATATCTTGCATATATACGCATCAGATGCTTGCTGTTGTAAGCGCCAACGATCGTGTAGTCAGAATATGATGGATTAGCGGTATCCATACCAATCTTATACTGCGTCTCAGCTTTCATCTTAACGCCGTGGATCTTACCATCCTTAACAGTGTATTTTTCAAATTCATATGACCAATCAGCAACTCTGCTCATATCTATGAGTTCTAGCTGAACACCGTCAGGCATTGGTGTTCCATCATCCAGAGTTACATCTATATCACGAACGTTTGCTAATTCACCTTTTTCTACTCTCTTCTTCTCCGCAGGCTTTGGCTCAGATGGGGTTTCGTCATTGTCTTCGATTTCCTTGAGAGTGACGGTCGTCACTGGTTTATTCTCCAGAAGCTTCTTGTTATGTCTGTCGTACCATACAAGTGTCTTGCCGTTTGACGCTATTGCAACAGGAATTGTGCCAAGATTTGCATCAGCTTCAACGACTTTGTGAGTATCCATCTTCTCATCTTCCCACGAGAGACCTAGTCGATACTGCTTGTCAGAGATTAGCTGAAGCTCTAGTTTTCCGTTCTTAACTTCGTAATCCTTTTGGTCATTGTTATCTGGATCTTCAAGTGTGAAGGCTGTTCCGTCTTCAACAGGTGTTCCATCCTTATATACGACTTTTACGGATGCCTTAACCACCTTCTTAGATGATGCAGATGTTGCTAAAGGCTTTTCACCTGCAGGTGTCGCAGGAGCCGCAGCTGGTTTATTCTGTGCTGCATCTCTTGTAGTAGCACTTGCCGCTTCGCTAGAAACGCCTTCACTCTCGGTAGTTGCAGCATTTGCAGCAGCCGTGCCTTCTGCAGCAGAGGTATCGTCAGCCATTACATGCCACGGCATCATGGTGAGTATCAGGATAGCTGTAAGCAATACTCCTGAGACCTTCGCCTTTAATTCTTTCTTCTTCGTAACCATTACTTTCCTTTCCTAATTGATTGTAGTCAATAAGTGTATTTGTACAAAAAACAACAATAGTCGTACCACGATTCGCGCCCATCTCACGAATAACGGCATAACTATGTATCGTATTTTATGTTAACATTCTATCGCACTGGAAAAAGTGTTAACAATAATTCATACTTATATCGCCGTGTACAACTATTGATACTTTTTATTATTAAATTTTATTATACAAAGAAAATTTATTGCCTACGGACATGCTGTAAATGTATGTATTACACTAAATTATATTGTTATCTTGCGCAAACTTCTGGCATTCATTCCTCAGTAGTTCTCTATCTCTCCGCTATTTTTTATGATAAGATGTGTAATTTTTTGGTATAATAAGAAATCAATAAGCTTGATACTAGAGGAGGAATCGACTTGATAGAAACTGACCACATCATACTTCGCAAGGCATCCTTTGCTGACTGCGACCTTTTCGCGGAATGGGAATCGCGAGAAACCGTAATCGAGCACTTCTGCACGACTGGCAAAAGAAACCTAGATACGATAACAGACGAATTTCACAACGTCATTCATGACCCATCTCGCGAATGGATGACAATAGTTGAGAAATCTAGCAAAAAGCCTCTGGGAAAAATTGATATCACCAACATTGATCCCATCAATGATTCACTAAATATCGCCATTATTTATCTCGCTGACGAAGCGGCTCGTGGCAAAGGCTACGGAACAGAATCGATGGAAGCGCTTCTTCGCCATGCTTTCGAGGAGCTCGGTACACATAGAGTTACCGTTTCTCATTTTCCTGATGACAAAGTCGCTTCGAACCTATACACTAAGCTAGGTTTTAGAACAGAAGGTATACTCAAGCTAGCCGGAAAACGAAGCAATGAGTATTTCGATATGGAGCTTCGAGCTATTCTGGTAGAAGAGTGGGATGAACAGAACGAAATGAAAGCTTTAAAGGCTTGACTTTGAACACTTTGAGTAATATAATTTTTAGGCATATTGTGCAAATGGAGCAGGGCTCTACCCGGTAGCTCCGACACTAAGTTATTTTTAGTATGTCGAACAAGATCCTAGGATCCTAGTAGACAGTGCCGAAATCGATCTTCGGATCTGAGTAGGTAGAAAGGAAAGAATATGAAGTCTTACATCGCTAAGCCTGCAGATATCGACCACAAGTGGTATGTTATCGATGCAGAGGACAAGACTCTAGGTAAGGTTGCAGCTGAGATTGCAATGATCCTAAGAGGAAAGAAGAAGCCTATCTACACACCTCACGTTGACTGCGGAGATTACGTAGTTGTTGTAAACGCTGAGAAGGTAGCAGTAACTGGCAAGAAGGAAAAGCAGAAGATTTACAAGAGCCACAGTGGATATCCAGGTGGTCTCAAGGAGACAACTCTTGCAGAACTTCGCGCTAAAAAGCCAGAAGAGATCATCCGTCACGCTGTTAAGGGCATGATGCCTAAGGGCAAGCTCGGCAGACAGATGTTCAAGAAGCTAAAGGTATACGCAGGACCTGAGCACCCACATGCTGCACAGAATCCTGAAGAGTGGACATTCTAGGAAGGGAGGATTAGAAGATGGCTAAAGAAATGTATCAGGCAACAGGAAGAAGAAAATCTTCAATTGCTAGAGTCAGATTACTCCCTGGAACAGGAAGAATCGTTGTAAACAAGAAGGACCTCGAAGATTACTTCGGACTTGAAGTTCTTAAGAACGAGGTTAAGAGACCTTTTGAAATCACTGGAACAACTGGAAAGTACGATGTAATCGCACTAGTTAACGGTGGTGGTACAACAGGACAGGCTGGAGCACTTAGACATGGTATCTCAAGAGCACTTTGTGAAGTAGATGCTGAGGCTAACAGACCAGCACTTAAGGCCGCTGGATTCCTAACGAGAGACCCTCGTATGAAGGAAAGAAAGAAGTACGGTCTCAAGAAAGCTAGAAGAGCTAGCCAGTTCTCGAAGCGTTAATTTAATAAGGTTTATAAATCCCCGATTCCGTTGGAATTTGGGGATTTTTCTTTCTCTGCGTTTCCCCGAAATCATCTATATTAGTAACAAACTAGTAACACACTAGTAACAAAAATTCCGTTTAACTAGGGGTGACATGGTGACATGTAAATATCAATTTATAACTATAGGGAATATATTAAGTAGTAAGTTATATTAATTATGTATAAACGTGTTTTGTAACGTCACCATGTCACCCCTTGGAGATTTAAAACTAGACGTTTATCATGTGCTAAATTAGAACAATAAAAAAATCGGGGAATTAATCCCCGATTTTTTCGTCTTATTAAGATGTGATTATAACATGTTGAAACCTATTACATCTATCACGGCTATGTAGTGTGCTTCGCTAAAAAATACAGCTATATCGTTAAATATCCGCATGTTACACCACCGATACCTCGCCATTTTTATTTGCTTCAACCGTCACCGTATCATCTACAACCAACTTTCCGTCCTTGATAATGTAGATGTTATCACCCTTAACTATGCCCTTATCAACACGGCTACCGTCTGCATTGAAATACTGCCAATCGTCATTGACCTTTACCCAACCAGTACACATAACACCGTCCTTATCAAAGTAGTAGTTCTTGCCGTTTATCTCCTGCAGTCCATTTATGTATAGGCTACCATCAGAAGCAAGGTAGAACCATTTTCCGTTTATGTTTTGCCAACCAGTTACCATCTTGCAATAACTGTTGAAATAGTACCACTTGCCATCAATCTCGTTCCAACCCGTGACAGCATATCCACCGCTGTTGAAATAGTACCACTCGCCATCTATTTTCTGCCAACTATTTTTAGGATATGTGCCGTCTTTGTTCTTATACCACCAACCGTGATTATCCTGTATCCAACCATAAGATTGGAACTTCGGAACGACGAAACCTCTGATAAACCTACCATTAGTGGCAATCTTACGATAACCTGTGCTGTGGTTGTTGTGTATATTAAACTCAAACACATTAATATATCTACTATCTGCTGATACGACAATTCCCACGTGGCTAGCACCCGTGGTGTTGTCACCTAGTCCGCTATCATTCCATGCGTATATGATCCAGTCACCCGCTGTTGGCACGTATGCGTCATTCTCTACCCAAATACCCATGTTTTTAGCTTTTGCTACAATTGTACCCACGTTAGCAGAACAAGGGTATACATCACCTACCCCGCACAAATAAGCTATAGCAGAGGCACACGTAGCGCAGAAATTCGCAGTATAAGTCATTGCCCAACCATCGGGCTTATGTTTGTTAAATTCGTCAATCAGAGTTTTATGTGAACCCCCTTGAAAAGGCATCCCATTATATCTGATTGCCGTATTAATAATTTGTTCGCGAATTCCCATTATCTAGCACCTCTGTATTTTCTTCGTTTTTCTTTTCAACTAACATTTCAATACCCCTAGTTATTGCATCGGGTATTGGAATCCCCATCAGTCCAGCATTTTCAACTATGGAAATCATTTCATTTGCTATAAATCCAATAATTACAGCGTTCTGAATATATGTTGTTCCGATTGTAACATCCATGCGATAAGCAAGGGCAACAATCAATAGCACCGTAAATTTGCGACACAAACCCTTGAATCCCGCACGTGATTCTAATGCACCGTTTTCACTTTTCTTCGATTTCTTGAATACACCAGCGACAATCAGACCCGTGATGTAATCAGCACTTAACATGATAACTAGTGTAGCCATGCCCGTTGACCAACCCCCATATAATGTGGCAATTGCTCCACCAATTACCCCCGTTGCTGTTAAAATACCTATCTTCATTTAATTACCCCCTCATCTAATTCCTATATGTAATTGCAATCTCAACCGTACAGTTTGCCCAATCTGATCCCGATACGATTGTTAGCACATCACCAATCATTATTGCCGATAAACCCCATTCGATGTACGCACCCGAACCATAATTTATCATCGGATATGATAGAGGTAACACATAGTTCGCATAATGAACTGTGCCCGTGATAGATAATATTTTCGGTGTGCTTATCCCGACACCCCCTATATAATTCAAACCCTTACGAATATTAACGCTTTTTGTAATATATTTGGTTTTCACCTCATCATTATCACCCTTTAATTTATCAGCAATCTCTTGTAACGGTATCTTGTTCAGATTCAACTTCGTTCCCGTTATATTAATACCGTTAAGTGTAACAGTTGCAAGGGTAAATTGATTTACGGATGATGTTCCGAAATCCTCGACCCTTCCCGATACCCCAGCACCTTTATTTACTCTGATATCAACATCCTCAACTCCACCCGTATTAGTATAGTGAAGGTAGATTGTATCGGTTCGTGAATTACCAACCGCACCATTTTCAATCGTAACGGATTTTGGATTCGTGATTCTGATGTGCCTACCATTAATTACAAGGTCACACGCTGGAATAACAATCGTGTTGTTCGACCTAATTTCAAGCTGAACATCGTTCAGTATATAAGCACCATTACCAACAATACCCCTAATAAGTGATGCATCGTCTTGTGGTGTGATGTGTCTTGTGCCACTAGCACCAGTAATTAACTTAACTTCATTAGCCATTATGTACCTCTGTGAATTTATACGTTATAACTTCCTTATCTTGATTAACCTTGCGTATCAATTTACCTGTAATTTTAACGGACAAACGAACGCTAAATATCGGCTCGAATATATTTACTATATCCCCAATATCTAACTCGATTGAATCGTCATATGAATTGATTTCCGCTGTTGTGATATAACTTCCGTATTCTGATGCTACAAAATTAGCCATCAATTCATTGAACTTATTTGTTGCATCTGTAAGTAAATTATCACTTGATGTATTCTCATATGTGATAACCCTAGCACCTTCATATATCGCATCCCTTGATGATAGATTCACACCACCGAGAGAACTTAGATATAAAACTTCTCTCGCTTGTAATTCCCCCTTACCGAGTGCAATCATGAAGTTTGGATAATCACCCTTCTGTGTGATTGTTAGTGATATATGATCATAATCCTCTTTAGATAGTTCAACTTCTCTTGTTAGATTGTCGAGTTTGACAATTGAAAAGTGAATGCCATCATTTTCATGACGGAACATCATCTTTAATTTATATTTCTCGCATAAATCATTTAGTGCCTTACTCAATGTACAATATCTATCGAATTGATAACTTACTGTGATATTGCTTACATCATCGATAATCCAATAACTTGGCATGTAACAATCACGGAATAATTCCCGAATTACTGACCTCAAATCAGCGTTAACAGTATAGAAATCTCTACCACTTGGAACTATTACGATTTTGGTATCAAGGTATCCACGGAATGTTAACCCCGATAATTCAATCGTTCTAGCTTGCTTATCAATCTTACGGTTTGTAACTAACCCCCCGTATTCTGTACCTTCGAGAAATATGTATTGGTCAATCAACATCGGTAAATAAGGGTCATCACCCACATCATACGAACTGAGGAATGAGAAATCATTACCATCATCGATATCACAATCGAATGTTCCACGTTTTAAAACACCAGATTCTATGGGGTCATTCCCATTGTTGGCAAAATCCCACGCAGTATATATTAAGTCCATAGTGGTGAACCCCTTTCTTCACTTATCACAAGTGAGAATTTCAAACCTCTTGGAACTGTGATATTACAAGGTAATGTTAATTTTCTAAATACAGAAAAATACGAATCCTTCAACCTTCTTGAAAAAATATTTTCTTGATTTCCGTTAGACTTAAACAGCGTAACACTCTTATTTCTTGTACTCAGAAGAATATAATCACCTTCACTCAATCGCCCTGTTATACCTTTTTTAAGACCGTTGAACATAATATATGGATTGTCGAATAATCCATACAGATATAACTCAACATGAGCGGTTGAATTGTTGGCAACGTTAACAAGTGAAGGGTGTATAGTTGATTCATAATCACCGCTACCACCGTAACCATAGTTATAACCACGTTTACCATTTCCGTTGTAATCTCGCCAAAAATCTTCAATATTTGCGTACAAATTCGGGTCATATTCGATAACAGTATCTTTGTACCAAATCCAATCATCCGATAAGAACGTGAATTCTAACTTGGTGTGGTAATCGTCTAGTAAATAATCGGTAAATTTGACCTCAACTAATCTAACTTCCGCATAACACTCACCGATTACCAAATATGATGTTGGATAGTATGAATTCATCATATCGAACTGATTATCAACGAGATAACTCAATTTATTCAGTTCATTTCTGATACTTTCACAATCCACCGAATGCATTTTACAAGTAACGGTTTTTGTTCCACCTTTTCGCTTGAAATTTCTCTTTCCAACATCAGATTCATACTCATAAGCGAAATCACGGATTCCGTTCTTATCTAAAAAACACCAATAATTTTTACCATCAATCGATAGAGTTTGATTTCCAAACTCTATCGTATTGTTGGACTTCCCGAACGCTGGCACATTCGGCTTAAAATTACAAAAAGTCATTTTATCTAGCATATTTCTTGATAAACCTTCCTAATTCTCTATCATCAGCCACGAAATTAACAGAATTGAACGCTTCTATAATCTTATCAACTAAAGTTGAATCAATTTTTTCGAGAATTTCGAGGATTCTCACAAGAATAACGTTGTTATTCTCCGAAACTGCATTTTTAATCATCGTCATAAGTGAATTTGTACCAACAACGGTTTCACTTCCAGCTTCACCACCAGCCATGAAATTATTTGTTGCGGAATCATAACCAAATATCGTTGGTTTGTTCATGATCATACCGCCATCCATAGCCTTTTTGTACCAATCGATACCGAATGATGGTGTACTTGGCGGAGATAAGCTAAATTTACCCTTAATCTTGATATGTGGTAATTTCAACTTCGGTAATTTCCAACTAAAGTTGAACACACTCTTGATTTTAGCTATCGCACTACGAACAATGTTATACGCACCGTTGAATACTGTGCTAAATACGTGTTTTACACCGTTTAAGGCTGTTGATACGACCGCTTTTATAAATCCGAGTTCAGCACCCAACGCACGAACGTAACCACGCACAATCGCCATTACTGCCGATTTAATACCGTTCCAACCAGCAACAAACACGTTCTTAACTGCATTTATTGCAGTTCTAACAGCACTCTTGACTTGCTCGAACGCTAGTTTCAATTCACCTACAAATTGTTTTCCCAAACCCTTAAATGGTTCAACTAGCTTCAACAGAAGTTTACCGAGCGACCTCACAATCGCCATGATAATTGCTGGTAGATTCTCTAAAATAGCTTGAAGAACCATCATCGCACCTTGTAATATAGGCGGTATAAGTTTCTCAATTATACTTGGTAGTTGTGGGGCAAGCTTAGTTATAATCTGAGATATACCCTCAACTAATCTAGGTAACAACTTAGCTAATCGGGGAATTAATTGATTCGCAACGTTTACTACAGAATCAACAAGATTATTCAGAAGTTTATCGAAATTCTGTGAAGGGTCTGCCATACCTGTTAAGAAGTTTATCCATGCACTCTTCATCTGTCCGATTGAACCTTGAATTGTGCTAGATGCTTCTTTTGCAGTTGTACCAGTAACACCCATCTTTGTTTGGATAACGTGAATAGCATCAACAACATCAGCATATGATGATATATCATAGTGAATTCCGCTTATCGCTTCGGCATCTCTTAATAACCTCTGCATTTCTTCACGAGTTCCACCATATCCAAGTTTGAGGTTGTCGAGCATGGTATAATTCTGTTTTGCGAATCCCTGATATGCGTTTTGAATATCACCTATCGCAGTACCCATCTTGTTGGCATTATCTGCCATATCGATAACCGCCATATTTGCTTTTTGTGCTACCTTTTTGGTATCACCATCAAGTGATTGTAATAGCGATGCACTAAATCCCGTAACGGTTTTCATATAATCGTTGGCACTTAAACCAGCCGTTTTATATGCTTCATCTGCGTACCGCTTAACCGTTCCCGCTGAATCCTTAAATAAGGTTTCAACACCCCCGACAAGCTGTTCATATTCCGCATAGCTTGCAATCGCTTTTTTACTTAACGCAATCAAACCCGTTGCAACCGCACCAAGTCCAATGAGTGCAATTTTACCCATCTTCTTTGCGAAATTTCCGATTTTTTCGAACGCTTTACCGAACTTATCCGATGATTTCTCAGCTTCTTTTGTTGTTTTGTCAATTTCCTTGTTGGCATCTTCGTTTTTAATAACGATTTTTCCAATAAGTTTAAATAAATCCAATATCTCACCACCTTATTCGGGTTTGAAATTCTGCATCATTTCGAAATTATCCGATATAGTTGCTTCAATCTCCGTATCACCCCATGATGCATTCACCAAATCTTCATTCGCTTCAGATTCAGCGAGGTAATCCGCCCACGATTGTTCATGTATTTTATTAATCCAAACTTCCCATTGTAACGATTCTTTGTGTGATTTTAAGAATCTATCAATCCAATCGTTCAACATCCCGTTTGATATTATTTCGTCCAATAAAGAAAATGGACTTGAATATTCTCTGAATACCAAGTCCATAAAATGAATTTCATCTAGTTGAACAATTTTAAAGCAACCTTTGTAAAATCCTTGAATTCATCCTTTTTGATAAACTCAACGATGTATTCCGTGAACGTTACCATATCGAGTTCAGAAATCTCTTTCTTACTCTTACCGCTAACACGTGATAGAAGTGTGTAAATCTCATCTTCACACTTCGGTAAGTTGCCAATGATGACGTTAACCATCTCGATTGATACGGATAAGCCAACCGAATACATCAATGATTCGTTGTCTTTCGCTTTTCCCTTACCCTTCAAACCGTCTACAAGTTTTTCAATCGTTTTTGGTTCAAGCTGATTCTTAATCTCGTTCAAGCCAATCTTGTTGATTATCTTAAACATGATAAACATATCACTTGATTTAAGCTGTTTGAACTCTATCGCCATCATTCTTCACCTCAACTTTTCTAATTAGCGATTCGGAATATTCCATAATCTCGTTATAACGTTCCTCATCAATATCGATAACATCACCAACGATATAATCTTCGTTGGTGTACTTATCCATGAATTCCCTTAAAATTTCAACCTTCATCACTCACCTACGCAGTCGTTTTTGGATAATAAATGTGATAAGGTAGTGTATCAAGGCTAGATGTTAAATCAGCATGGCACTCAAATTTGAGTTTCAACACCCCTTCTTCCTTATTTTTACCCTCTAGTTCGAATCCACTAGTGCATAGTGCGTTATCGAGTATAACAATGATGTTTTTACCCTCAAGATTCTTACCAACGAACGCTATGTTCTCGAAATAATCATTCGCTTCGATTCTTGGTTTGGATTCAATCAAATCATAGGTATTATCCTGTGATGTTCCTTCCTTACCAATCAATGCGGACTTGATCATATCCTTCTTAACTTCAACTAGATTGATTTCCATTGAAGCTTTCTCACCCGTCTTGATATTAAGCCCCTTAACAGCAACTAACGCACCATCAACATCGATTGTGTGTCTATCGGGTTCAATATTGAGTTTAGAACCCTTCTGTGTAGCACCGATACAAGATTCTGCAAAATTCCACTTACCGCCAGCGTACTTTAACCCCTTGTGGATAGTTCCAGCACCAAACATTATTGATTTAGGTGTATCCGCTGTTGTGCCTGTGTAACCTTCCTTCATTATTCATCTCTCCATTCTGTAACATTAAGATTAACTTGTAATCTATAAATACCTTCTTCATCAGTTCTGATTGGAACTGAACTAGCGTATGATACCGCTATACCCGACCCATTCGGCAATATATCGGTTTTACCGTATTTACCAAAATATGAACGTATCTTTTCTTTTTCAGCTTCTAAACTAATCATTGAACGTGTACCAGTTCCCGTTAGAATAAATACGCTCTGAAGTTTACCATCTTCATCCATTGTTTCAGATTCGATATATTCCCCAACCCAAAAATTGTTGGTTAAATCCTTACTCCAATAGAGGTATTGATACCATATTCGGATTTCTTCCATACACCGATTAATATATCCTAGTGCATCACCCGTCATTTTAAATCTCCAAAAGCCTTTTCAGCCATCCTCTGAATCTTATTTTTCATACTCACGTAAGCTTTATGAAACGCTCTACTAGGTTTTTTACCCCTCGTTTTGTGCCATACTCCGTGTGAATCCTTATACATCCATGGTGATTTTCTGCCATTACCCTTAACCGCATACATACCCGTTCCGAATTCTTCCCATATAGCATTTTCAAGGTTCGAACCAACCGAGCATTCAAGACCACTCTCATCGGTCACATGTTGCCATGAACCCTTGGTTTGCCCAGTATCAACTCTACTGTTACGTTTAACTTGTGATTCAAGTTCGCCCCCAGCTTCCTCTAGGAATGATATCGCTGTATCCTTCATGGCATCTTTAACCTTGAATGAATAATCTTCAAACTTACATGACACTGTGCAAATCTCCTATATACTTCAAATAAACTTCAATATGTTGATGTAATCCCATAGGGTCATCGACAAGTAATATTTGAAAATCACCATAACCAGTTACACCACATTTCGTCACCCCGCTGTTGAACATCCATGCGTTATCAGCATAATCACATATGAACACGTGTGTTGATTCTTCAACCTTTGCATGAAACTTCGATAAATCAGCCGAACCGCTAATGTAATCAAGGAAACCCATGATTTTTTCGCCCTCTGAATTAGACGGTTCAACCTCTCCGATTTCGTTCTTATCGTGACTCAGCTTGTTGTAAACGGTTAATTCAACATTCCCACCAATCATTTAAAACCTCGCTTTCATATATGGTTTTAAGAAACCAAGCAATGATACGGGATAACCCATTATTTGATTCTCCTTGTCGAGGTCAAAATATGTAACCGAATGACGGGATAACGTTTCCGACTTGATACCAATCTTAGAACGATTGTTCATCTCCCACGCCATTAAGTTAATTACACCTTGTTTAATTGAAGCGGGGTATTCAACTTTAGTGACTACATTATGATTTACACTAAAAATAGACTTATCAATGATTGTTTTACCATCACTAATTGTAGTAACGGTGTACAACCCATCGTTTACTGCGGAATTAGTAATTTGAACGGTGTCACCTTCCTTAATAAAAGGTGACGAACCGTTCAATGTATCATTCTCGCTAGATGCTATAAATCTGACGTTCCTATTTTGGAAATTATTATTAGTGTATTTGCGAATTAACTGTTCAATACTATCGAGCTTCATTTGTAAACTATCAGTATTAACGTTTGGATATAGTCGTGTTATTTCTTCAATAGAAACTATCATGATTTAACCTCTACTTATCTTTGAACTGTGCAACAACTACCTTTGACTGATTAGTGATTGCTACTGTGTAAATCTCATCTGCTGAAATATCAGTCTTTCTAGCTAGTGACCTTCTTTCAGTTTCAACATTTACATCACGCTTCATGAAGATTGTAACTGCTGGTGCTTCATCTTCTGATTCCTTATCCTCAGTAACCTTCAGGATAGGGCAATTGTATACACCGCCTACAGCCTTAATCTTTCTTGAAGGCACTATTCTAGCACTTCCAATCATGCCGATTTCACCACGCATCATTACTTCGTTGTTGTACTTGTCTGCGGAAATGAAATCTTTATCAAGTCTAAGCTGTGTAATCTGCTTAGGTGATACGAACATTACTTTGTCGCTAATTACTTCCTCATCGAATAGGTCGATAGCATTAACGATGCTTGCGTAACCGATGATCGCAGTCGCACCAGCTGTATATTTTAGCTGTGCACCCTTTGCACACTCAATTACATCAGCATCAACCTTAGATGCTATGGACTTACCAAGCTGTGATGTTCCCTCTCCTACGGGGTTACCGTATCCCGATAGAATAGCTTCATCAGTTAGCTCTATAGCCTTCATTACCTTCTTAACCTTTGCTGTTGTAGTTGTAGCAGTTAGAATAGTAGTTCCACACTCTACACCCTCAGCCACATCCTCGGCATCACCGATATACTCGAATGTTGGTATTGTGATAGTATCTCCAGCATTTGCAACTAGAGTATCATCTACCTTCGCAAATGGTGTAGCCACAATCTTCTGCTTTACCTTTGCTGTTACCGCATCAGCCATAACCTGTGGATTAACTAGGTTCTGAATTTTTGTTGTTCCTGTTGCCATAATTATTTACCGTCCTTTACTTCGTCATCTCGTCATACAACTCTTTGTTGTTTTCAAATAGCTCTAACCTCTTAGCGTATGACAGCTTATCAAATTCCTCTTTAGTCATTGAATCGCCTTTATCACCATCATTATCGGGTAGTTTCTTAACATCCGTTTTCTGATTCGTGCTTGATTCAAACTGATTAGGATACTGCGTTTTGAGTTCTCCGAGCATATCGGATAATCCAGCAACATCGCCGTTTTCATCAAGTTTCAGTTCCCCCTTTTCCTTCAGCTTGTACGTGAGATAGTCGATATCCCCAGCCTTTGCATCAAGTAGGGCAACTTTGATAGCTGATTCAACTTTTGTTTGTTCGAGTTCCTTCTGTAATCCCTCGATTGTTGATTCAAACGTGGTGATTTTACTCTGTAATTCAGAGTTATCTGTGGTATCCTTCTTTAAATCTTCGATAAGCTTGTTAGCTTCCTTTAGCTTCTGAGCGTTACCATCATAATCACCCTTTAGTTTGTTGTAGCGAATATCAAGGTTTTCTTCACTCGTGGTGAATATCTTGTTCGCTTTCATATCACCTGTGATTTTCTCCACCTGTTCATCTGTTAACCCATTTGATCTCAAAATTTCCTGTAATGTCATTTTTCTATCCTTTCACTTTACAATTTTTACGTGTTACGTCACGTTAATGCGGATAGATGTTTTACGTGTTCCCACACGAATTTTTATATACAAAAAGAACGCTCTTTCGAGCGTTCTCGTTGCCTAAATTAATTATTTTCTATCTTCGAAAAAGTCTTTCCAATATGGATTTTCTTTATCGAATATTTCCCGTTCCTCTTTGGTCAACTTCCACGGATAATCAGAAAACATATTATATATTTTCTTCTTATCAAATGAGAATAACCAAACACCAACTTGTGTGTCTGAATTATCAATCCACCATATTTTATCGTTCTCATTATTCTTATAAAACTTATTTGATTGTTCCATGATCACCCTTATTCTGTTTATTCTCTGCTGTATTCAAGAACCCTAATATAGATTTAAACTCATCAGTATCAAGATTACTATCGGTGATATTCAACATGAAATCTCCGAATGAATCATCACCACTCCGACAACCAAATCTATATGATAGAGTATATCCAAGATTGCCATCGAAATTTTGCCAACCGCTATTATTTGCAGATTGTAATTCTAAATATTGTAACACACCTTCATCATTCTTACGAACAATTGAAGCGTGTCTACCAACGCACAAATAATATTCTTTGCCAATTTCGCAACCATTTAATAACTCTTTACCCGATGCGATCGATGTTTTTCTCGTTGATGTTGTTACCTTCATACCATCCATGTGGGATAATTCCATTAAATTAATGGTGTATGAAAAGAATTCTCGACTAACACCCCCTCGAAAATCTCGAACATCATATCCAAGTGTTTGACCAATATATGCGAGTCCGACCGATGCACATGAACCACCCGTCATATCCCCACCAGCTAATATATTAATTATTTCTTCTTTGTTTGGTCTTATATCATGCGGTTTTATAGGATTATACACGATATTGTTGCGTTTAGCACCATTAATTAACCCCATATAGTTTAGGTCTTTTGATTTAACGGGTTCAGAACTATGCCTTGATACATTCTTCAAGTAATTCTTGCGGAACGTTTTAAACTGTTCAGATTTATCAAGTTCGAAATAATCCGCACGTTCTTGAAGTGTTTCAAGTTCATCTTCATCTAATGCCCATTTTGCACGTTGTAATAGGCAACATCTACAGTTACATACGTTACGAGCCGAGCCACCAACGGATGGAGCTTCCATTTTTTCACCACCAACATCGAATTCTTCATCCCACTTGATGATTGTTCCGTCAACCTCTCGATGTGCATCTCTCGTCCTTCCATCAAGTGTTGCATCCCATTGTTTAAGAACATCAGCACCGTTCTTGATTGCTTCGAATCCTGCATCCAAAAATCCCTGTTGCTGAACTCTATGTCCTTCCGTCCTCGCTATGCGTATCGAATCGTTCAATGCTCTACGCATAGGGGAATTCATACCACTAGCAATATTAACAGCAATACCACCCCATGATTGACCTTGTGCGATTCCACGTGATAGGTTAGACCTCACACGAGTTTTTAGCACGTCAACGTTCTCATTTATACGATTTCTTAACGGATTACCCTTATAATATCGCCTTGATAACTTTGAATCAGTCTGCAAGGCTTTAACAACGGACTTGTTATCAATCGGTATTGCCAATGGTATTTTTTGTTGGTGTAACAAATACATATTGCCTACAAATCCGTTGTTATAGCTGTCTTTTAAGAAATCATCAATGGTGGTGTATTCTTTAGTCAGTAAATGATTTAATGCACTATCAACTTGTGATTTAATCGCTTCTTGGTACTTCTTTTGATATATAACGGACTCTAAACCCGTTTCATCATATCGTACACCTAATTCTTCGATACGTGCTTTTAAATCTTCCCTAGCCTTCGAATATACAGCCTTCAACTCTGCGATTGTTCGCTTTTCATCTTCGAGTTGGTATTTTGTGATTTCTCGTTCCCATTTATTCATCGCCTAAAACCTTCAACGGGTCATCTTCAAACTCATCGGGGATGTTATTCTTCACTTCCTCATAATCGAGTTCAAGAACATCACATATCGATTTAATAACGTTCTTGTCATCGATAACCCCATGCAATCCAAGTATTGTGTTGATTTCAATCTGTCTTGTTTCCGCTTCAGTCTTGTAAATCTGTGCGTTATCTGATGCGTTGGTCATAACTTCACGTTTGAAATCAAACCATACATCTTCAACTTTATACGCTGAATTGTTTTTCTTGTTGATCTCGTCAATAACAACTTTAACAATCTTCTTCAAGAACTGTTTTAGCTTGATTTCAAGCTTGTTACACTTCAAATCAAGTAGTGCATATCTTGATTTGATAACGATGTTAGTTATGTTACCGTCACCAATCTGAGCCGAATTGAACCCCATACCGAATCGATAGATGTTCTTCTCATCCTGTTCCATCTTGGTTAATCTCGCTTGATATGGAATATCCACCGTGTGAACTTCCACACCACCTTCAGAATCAACCCCAATTGTTTTCTTCGTCTTGAGATTCTGCGATAACTCATCTAGGTTATCACCCTCAAACCCTCTCACAACATGTAACGGATGGTCGAAATCAGCAAGATTATTTGACAAACCGCAAGACATGATATCGTAATCATCGATAATACCCTTAATCGCTTTAAGATTCGATATTTGCTTCTTGTTATTATCGAGCCTGAAGAACGGTATGAAACCAAATGGTTTATAATACAAACTGTTATCACGCTCATAAATAACGTGAGGGCGTGGATTGATATCAACACTTTCATCTAAATCAATACCCCCTTCATCGTTCTGAACATAATACGTTGTTTTCTCATCATCCCATACTTGAATTCGCTTGATTACCTTGTTATTCTTTGCGATTCTGTCGATGTACCAATAGATAACATAATTACAGTTATCATCTGTATCTTTCGCACGAACTTCGATTACACCAAGAGCATCAGCATATTGGAACGCCAATCTATCATGTTCGTTCTGATATGCGAATAGATAATCAAAACCCTTCGTAATCGTTCCCGTCAATAGGTCTGTCAATTCAGCCTTGAAATCCTCATCAAAGTATTCATCAAGCTTCGATTGTAACCCCTCAACATCTGAACGAACGAATGAATCATCACCACTCAACATATATTGAACTTGCTGGTCTACAAGTTCAGTAAAGAACGGATGTGAAATCTTGATATTACTTCTTGTTGTATCCTCAACCAACTCACCATCTGAGTTGTAATAGAACATACGATAGTTCAGAATATCGTGTTCACCCTCATAATATCGTTGTGCTTCTCTTGCTTTTCGCTTACGCTGTGAACCAGCATCATCAGATATGAAGTACCTTATTTCCTGTTCTGTTAGCATTATTACCCCTTCATAAACTTTTCTGTAATATCGTAAATCTTATCAAGGTGTGAGCCTACGAAATTACATACTTGTTCTTCATTCAAACTCGTGAATCCACATACACCAAATGAAAACAAGAAACAATGTACAAGTTCATGTATCACCGTTTCTCGTGTCATTTCCTTACTCAATCCAGTTCGTATTGATATCTTTTGCGATTGATACTCTGTTAAGCCGAAATACATCCCGTTATCGCTGTTCATCAATGATTTATCTTCATTAACAAAATCAATATTCCAAGTTAGATTATTAGCCTTAAACCTCATATCAACCAACCTTTTCGTAAATTAATATATTTCTCCAATCCGTACCTCATAGCATCCATAAGGTGATTGAAATCATCAATCGGTGTGTTAGTTTGATTACCGAACTTATCTTTTGCCCATGTGTAGTTACTAATCTCAGTAATGAAGTTAACACATCTAGGATGTACAATGATTTCAAAGTTCTGAATCCATTGAATACCGTTGTTAACGGAATCTTTACCCTTCTTCGCACCCTTAACATGTAACCCATAACTCTTTAACTCATCATTTGATTTAGGTTCTGAACTATCAGCGGTTATCCGTTCCTTCGCATATCCCATATTGACAATCTCATTATAGATTTTATTGTTCGATAAACCCTTCTTGTAGAACTCATCGAACACATAAATTTTGTGATTCTCTAAATCAACCATGCTCGCAAATAATGCTGAAGGATCATTAGTATATCCATAGTCAAGTCCGAACGCTGGTTTCAGATTATCGGATATTATTCCATCTTCCCCAGCATCATATTCGGCTTGTGTAACGAACTTGAATTCTTGTTCCTTCCAATTCTCATACACAACACCTTCAACGCTACCCCATTCACCAAGTCCAGCGGTTCGATATCTTCTAGGGTTGCGAACTCTCATTCGCTCGAACAGCTTTTCATCAGATTTATCTAGCCACTCATTACATAAGTAATTAGTGGTGATAGCCAATATATCATCATCACACACGTTATTATCAAAGAACGTTGATTTCAGCCAATGCCTTTCATTCCAAGGGTTGAATGTAATAGTTACTTGCTTGAAGAGGTTATCGGGAACTTCACCACGTATAGATTCATCTATCGTATCAAAATCCTCTTTATGCATAACCTCATAGGCTTCTTCAATCCACATCCAACACAAATAACCGTGTTCAACGGTTACCGATGTAACCTTTAATGAATCGTCAAGACCTCTGAAATATATCTTCTGCCCTGTAGGCTTGTAAGTTGCTTGCAGTGGGGATTCTTTAAAATCCCAATGTCTAGCAACACCCAATCTATTAACCGCCCATTTAAGTTCGGTATAACATGATTCTTTGAGTGTTCTATAAGTCTTTCGAACAACTAATAGATTAGCTTCGGGATACTTCATCATGTTGTAGATATACCACAATGCGGTTGTTTTTGATTTCTTCGATGCTCTCGAACCCTTAACAACTCTATATCTTCCCTTGAAGTTCCAAAACTCTTTATACCCCTTACCAACAACTTTTGGTAAATAAATCTCCATGAATCAACCTCTTACATTTACGATTCACACATCTGTGTGTTGTCATCAATCCCTCAGTCATGAACGCTTGATGATACTTACAATATGCAACGGGGTAATATGTGAAGTTACCATCAATTAGTTGAACTTTGTGCTTACACTTTGGCGGTTTATTTTTCAACCGCTCTTTTCTTCTCTTTCTCTGTGCTTTCCGATTCCCCTTGCTTCTATTCTTCAAGTTCATCTTCTCCCGATATGATCACGGGTAAATTCATGTTCACATCGAACTTATCACTAAACATACCAAGATGTTTACCGAGTAGTTCAAGGGCTTTCATCTTACTAGCAAGTTTAACTTCTCTCTTACTCGAACTACCGTTTATTGAATCCCCGTTCTCCACCTTGTACGATTCAACACAAGCCAAATCATCAGCACTAGCATCAGTTTTAATCTCCCCGTTCTCGTCAACGATATCGTTGAAGTTAACGAATGCGATTCTTGCAAGCTCCTGTATAACTCTATCTTGTGTGATTCCCGTTCTTCTTGAACGTTCCGCAAGTGCTTTTTCAATCTTACTTTTTATTTGAGGTTTTTTGAGGTTTTCGGCTCCACTCTGATAAGCCGTATCAACCGAATAACCCGCCCTAATTGCTGATTGTGTCGCATTGAAGTCAATCAAATATTCTTCAATGAACCTCTTTTGTTTGTTTGTCATATTGATTTACTCCAAAAACGAAAAAAAGAACCGCCACTTGTGGCAGTCCTCAAACTTTATAATTTACTATTTTATCATATCAGCTGTCAAGCCTTGGTGTCAACAATCTTATTGTGTCGTTTTTTGTCTTATTATGTCTAATCCTGTCTTTTTCAGTTTGTAACCCCACGAATACGTAATATCAAGAATCTCACATATCGTTTTCATTTCGTATTCTTGAACATAGTACATATATAGAATCTCATATGCCTTCGGATTCTCAACTAATTCAATCATCTTGATGATCTCGCTACGCTTATTATCAACCTCACGAATTGCATCATTAAGTTCTCGTTCCTTATCGATTACATAATCAATCGGGTTTGAGAAATTTCGGGATTTCTGAACTTTGTTCGGGTCAAGTTCGATAGCACACAAATCACAATGTTCTCTTAATATTTCTATATCGGCTCTTAGTCTACGAATCTTACGATTTAAAAATCGAATCTGCATTAAATATTTATTTATATTCATTCATTCACCTCTTATAAAAACCGTGGTTCAAGATGGTTCAACATCGGTTCAAGATGTAAAATAATCTTGAACCGTATCAACACTAGTAATATCAACGCTTATAGCGTTCGGGTTCAAGATGTTCAACATTTTTCCCTATATTTATATATTTTTGATTTTTGTAATATATTAAACTTTTTTAAAATTATTCAGAAATAAGGGAATTATCTTGAACCTTGAACCGCAAGCACTCAACATCAGTAATATCAACAATCCTAGCGGTTCAAGATTGAAAAATAATCTTGAACCAATCTTGAACCAATCTTGAACCAATCTTGAACCCGTTGTTATTTTTTATAAATTTTATGTATTAAATTGTGTTACTTCCTAAATCTAATAGGCATGACTAATCCGACAATTTTTTCATCTTCTTTGATATAAATCGGATGTTGTTCCCCTTCACACCAAAATGTTGAACTTTTTGTGTTAAAATTTTTCAGAAGATTTTTAGAACAATGTATATTTATTCGATTATTTCTAAAAATATTACACTTGATTTTATTAATCTGTTTCTCTTGAGGAAGTAGATTCACTTCTTCCAAATCATGTTTTGCGAATAAAACTCTCATTGTTTTCTTCTTCAAGTAGTCAATATTTATCATAAACTCATCATACGGGATTCTATAAACGATTGTTCCTTCGGGATTCATCAAGCATATATCATTATCGATAATTTCATACATCCATGAACGTTCGGAATCAATGATATCTTTCATAATATTTTTAATCTTCACGGTATATACTCCTTTCTTTGCTGAACCCTTCGGGATAGCGTTTCATTAGTTTATCGATATTTTTCTCGAACACCTCAGATAAATCTATATCGCACATTTTAGCAATAACGGCTAAATACCATGAGCAATCTCCGAGTTCCTTGATTAGTTCGTCACGGTCGAGATCGTGACCGTGATACAAATATTTCTTTAAAATATCGACCGTTTCCCCACACTCCCCAGCCAAGCCAAGACCAGCGTTGGCAAGTGTAAATTCTTCTGTAACTGTACGCATACAAGCGTTTTGATAATCATTAGCTAACATAATTTACCCCTCTATGTACACCATTTTAGAATCTCGATAAACATCCATAGCTGGTGTAGTTTCAAAATCAATACCATCATCCGTGTATCTCATTGTTGATAATCTCGCTTCATAATCAAGAGGATACACCATTAATAATTCAATCAATTGTTCTACCGTCATGACAACCACCACCATAATAATTTTGAAAATAAACCGATTAAAATTAAGTCACAAGCTAGAAACGCATCATTTGCGAATTTAGGTTTGGTATCGATGTATAGAACACCGACACCACCTAGGATTAAAGCAACTGCGAACAATATCATATATAACTTCATTTCATCACCTCGATTATTCCAGCATCTAACAAATCATCAATATAATTGAAGGTCATTTGAGCAATACCCGATAATTCGGGATCAGTCGAATATTTTGCATCCCTATCGAATCTAAAACCACACATACCATCATATGCGTAACAACTTATCACAAACTTTTCTTTATCCTCATAAAACTGCGATGTGAAGCCGTTATCGTTGAAATCAATTTGTGTTTCGTTGTGACACAGTATCGGATTATATCGATTTAATGCGATATTATTGAATATCCTATATTTACCAAGTAACATGTAATCTTTATCGATATTTTCCCTAAATTTATCGACATTTAATTTAAATACGTTATAATTCTCTATTCTTGAAAACTCTACATTTTTTACCATTGATTTTCACATCTCCTATCTCACATCCAAGCAATCTTTTTATTTCCATGCTGAATTTCTTTTGTGATACTTTTGAAAACCCGTTCTTATAACAGAAGGAATCATACATTGTGAATACTTCTGATGTTGATTCATTGAGTATCGCATCTTCTCCGAACTCGTCCACGAATTGAATAATCGGATTATTATCCTTCTCGAATTCATCAATCTGTTTTGTTACCGCTTCCGAATCCGTGAATCCGTTGTTCATTAGTACACGTTCTAAACCTTGTAAACCTAACTGAATCAAGTATTCTGTTGCTGTTTGTTCAGTCAATAAACTGATGATGTTCCACTTATAATCGGGGTCATCTTTGCTGAACTCAGCATTAAAGGGTATGATTACCAATCTTCGTTTTATCGCCTTGAATCCCTTATTTCTCACTCTTGGTACTTCATTAGCACTAAATAATAGCTTTACTGAGGGTTTAAAGAAAAATACATCTTGCCCCTTATTTTCTGCCTTGATATCGTTACCGCTAACAATCTTCTTGAACTGTGATATTGCTTTTCCCTGTAGAAATTCATCAGATATATCATCCCCAATGTTGGCAAGTTTACCGAACATAGTTGTTGTGCTGAACTTCTCCGATAGTTCGTCAATATCAAGTGATACATAATTGTTTCTCCCTAGAACGTTTCGAACCATGTCGAGAAATGTTGATTTACCATTTGACCCCGTACCAGTTAGGATGAATGATTTTGATAATTCATTACGTCTGTAGAAACAATAACCGATACATTCTTCAAGTAGTGAACGGATTGATTCATCGTTACAAGCAATTTTATTTAGTGTTGAATCTACCGTTTGATCATACGCGTTTGGATTATAATCCCACGGTATTTTATTAGTTATAGGATATTCGGGTGAAAACGGTAACAACTCTTTTGTTGTCAAGTTCAATATCCCATTTCTGAAGGCTAAATAATTCGAACTGAACGGTTCTTCGTTATTAGGTGTAATAATCTCCAAGTATTTGAGTGTTTCACTTCTCTGTGTAGCTTTAAGATTCGGTATAATCTCAATCATCTTTGATTCAATCAAGCGATAAGATGCGGTATAAATACCATCATCATATATATGTAACTGATTGTTGATTCGCTTGATATGATATTGATTCTTGATGTACCTTGCGAACGTATCGAATAAGAACGCATTTTTCTTAAAGAATATCGGTGCTTCAAACGCTTCATCACGTGTAATCGTTTCAATTTCGTTATCATCTAGTGCTTCATCAAATACATGATTATTTATATTCTTCAAAATCTCGATTATTTCATCCCTACTAAGATTTAGCTGAGATTGAAGAACTAATATATACTTGTATAATTCCCCGTTCCTTCCGTCACCCTCAGTTAATCCCAAAACATCGATACTAGTATTAACGGGTAACAATTCGTTCGGAACTACATCTATTTCATCGGGTTCGAAATGTGGGGGGAATCTATCCACCCCGTTAACCCTCAATGGGATATAAGTTGAACCCGAATGAATATCTGCAATCAGTCCAACGGCTAATTTTTTATCTTCCCCACCTCTTGCGATTCTTTTATCGGGGTTTCTCCAATAAGTATGTATGTGCTTATTCCTTGGATTTTCAAGAATTAAACAATTCCAGTTGTTAGAATCAGCCATTTCAAGGAACATATCAGATAGTTGTTCAGAATCAAACGATATATCAATGAATTCAGAATTGAGAATTGCACCGAACGATTCGGAATCTATCACATCATCCCATGATTTAAGATTCGCATTTTTAACTTTTTGTATTGGTTTTTTACCCTTGCCGACTGCGTAACCTTTAAAAACTAAATCGTTACCGTTCCATTTACTCATAAGCAACTCCGAATTTATGTAATCTATCTTTTGCAACACCTATATACCAACTCTTATCGAGTTTCTTCGGAACTTTCACATCATTAACATCACCGTTATAAATGAATACATGTTCGGGAGTACTTTCGATTTTTTCGATTTTGTCACCCTTTGTTTTCCACAACCCACCATCATTTTTATCGATAGATGCGAACGCTCTCACACATTTTTCATTGAGTAACTTCCGTTCACCCGTGAATTCTCTGAACATCTTTAATCTTCCCGTTGCTGGATTGATTTTTTGAACCTTAGACCAACACCCACCATGAAGGATTGAATCATATTTTGATGAAATCTTTTTGACCGTCTGAAATTCCTTCAAATCGTTACAACTATTGATTGTTCGTTCGATTGGAACGCCCTTGACCATGTAATCAACAAGTGCTTTATTAACTATAGGCAAATCATAATCAAGTCTGTTAAGTTTCTTAACGTATTCACCTTTAGCCTTGTAATTACCCCATTCATCTATTATCAGATAGTTGTTAACATCTTTTTGAAAAATCTCACCATATCCATAATCATCAAATTCGAGCGTTAAGCCCGTTCGCTGTTCCCATTCATGGGCAATATCATCAATCATTGCGTAATCATCATAGTTGAACATTCTGATTAGAATACCATCCGTGTTCACTTGTATGATTTCACATTTACCCTCGAGCCTTTCGAGAAGGTCAACACCAACGAGAATTTGACCGAATATACAAGTATTGTTTGCCCCTCTAGGGTCATACAATTTATTGTATTTATCCTTCATCGCCCCGTATGTTCCATTCAGTACGATTTTAAACGGTGCTTGTTCTTTCTTCTTTCCTTCGGCTTTCAGCTTTAATCTGTGATGTAATATACCTATATATCTATCTCGCCCCTCTTTAGTAACTGAGCGTGAAAAACAGTATTCAGCGAACAATGCCATAAGTGTTGGATACAGTGAACCAACATCCATATTTAGGAAAAAACCCTTCGCATGATATTTAGTCAATGCACCGTGTACACCACCATAGCCGAATTTCATCGGGATACCAGCCATGATTAACTCTAATTGATTAGTCTTATTACCCACCTTGTATCGGTGATTTTTAGGATTGGTGTACCAATCCACAATTTGCGTGTACTTCTCAACTCTTGCACAATCGGGTATGTGTATATCGAACTCATCATCGTATGTTCTTTTCGTTGCCCCTAAGATTTCAGCACTCAACTGAACTTTTGTTTTAGATATATAGGATAATGGCATCTTATACATCTTCAGTAGTTCCATCTGTGCTTCAAAATCTGAAATGCGTTCAAGTAGGATTTCAGCAGTTTGATGAACATCATGCCTACAGTATGTTGCTAGTTCCTTGAGTTCCTCATCGGTCAATTTCCTATCTATATCGAACGGTATTGAGGATTCTTTGATGTTGTTACCCATGAAGCCTTCAAACTTCTTTAATCCACCATCTCCCGATTCCATAACATCATAGTTATTTAGTGGAATCTTATTGAACAGTTTTGAAAATGTATAACCCGATTGATTGTTCTTGATGATATGATCATTACACTCTTTCGGATTCAATCCGCATATAATCGCTTTAAATATAAATTGGTCATAGTGCCTTGAATTGAATCCCACCCATATGGATGATTTATGTTTCTCGTAGAGATTAATCAGTTCATCACGATTATTAACAATTGTGTGTTCCGTTTTGTTTAGTAGGTCAAGCACGACCACTAACCAATCGTGCTTGACTACTTCGAAATCGTAAACTAACATGTTCGTTTACCCTTCAAATACCTCTTTGATTTTGTAAATTGGATAATCCTTGTTGTTCTTCGAATACTCAATCATGTATTCAAGACCAGCATCATCAATAGCTTCATGAATATCCATAATCATATTGTTGTACTCACGATGTCCAATAAACGTTGAATCAACATCAACACCACTTTCAAGACTTCTCAAGAACTTATTAACTAGTGCAATCTGAAATCCCTTAGTGATTACTTGATTGTAGAATAAAAGTTTGTTTTCAAATTCCCCAGCAAGGATACGCATCCAACAACTGAACATCGGGTCACCGTTCTTAGTTTCCTTGATTTCCATCTTCTCAATGTTCACTTCATATTTACCCGTTGGAACTTCCTCATATTCTCCAACTCCACCGTTTTTTTCAACTTCTTGAACGTCCTCAGATAATGCCTTGATATCAAACTTCTTATCCCACTTATCGAAAATACTCATATTTATTTACCTCTCTTTTTTATTTCTTTCCATTAGATATACGATATAGTCTTTACACAAATCATGAGCCTGTGCGTTAAATGCGAATGATAAATCATGATTGTTGTTTATAAGATTGTTGAGTGCCTTGAGCATTGCATTCTTACCACTCTCATGATATGTTTTAACCAATCCATCCCAATATCCAAGCTCTTTGAGTTTCCTAACCAACATTGCGTTCTCTCCTAGTTCTTCGAGTTCTCTTTGGTTTTTCTTCTTCAACTTCCTCAACTTCTTCGGGAATATCGTCCATGATTTCTTCAAACTCAGTTTGAACATGCTGTTCTTCTTCAAGTTCCTCTTTCTTTCTTCTCCCCCTTTTTGGTTCTTCGACCTTTTCAGATTCTTCAGTTTTATCGACCTTGTGAACGTTCTCGTTTGCTTCGTCATAAACTTTGCATAGTTCTGACCAATCGAGCGGTATCGATGTATGTGTGATATTCTTTAATCTACCACCACCAAATACCACTTCGTTTGACTTGAAATTTAGTGTTCTTGTTCCGTCATCCTCTACAACAACCCTCGCCACAATATCAACCATACCAGCGATTTTATTAGCAACCTTTTCAGCGATATTTGGTTTAATAGCTGTAATCTTATCGCCTGTTTTCTTGGTGATGTCCTTCGATGTATCTTCATGACTGATTAGAACAATGTTTTCATAATCAAGATTCATCAATCTTCTGATTGTTGATAGAAATTCAGTTCTCACCTTATCCCACGCTCTGAATGAATCATCTGATTCGTGATCAATACCGAGTTTGTCATACATATATAATCTGCAAGATTCGTATGTATCTTCGAGAAGGTCAACAACGATTGTTTTGAAATTGTTATCGTTCTTCTCTAATTCCCCGATTGCGTTCTTGAAATTTTCCCACGCAAGAACTTTGATTCTCCCCTCGTACGTATCCTTGATTGGTAGATACTGCATTGTAACGAATTGAACGTTACCATCTGTATTGAGATTTATCGGCATCGGTGCGGAATCCATAAATGTTGTTTTTCCGCTGAATGCTCCACCATATAGCCACAACTTACGTTTTGTAGCTGTTCCAACTTCTCTACGTTCTGCCTTAGGTAAAATCATATAATTTACTCCTTCCATACATAGTTCTCGATACTCACACCAATCGCACAAGTATGATTGAACTTTCTCAAATTCCTCTGTTCGTTCTAGTCTTATTGTTGATTTTAGAAAATCGATGACTTTATTTTCTTGATATTTAACTTCCTTAATTGTTATATCGAGTTTACTCAGTTCATCAATTATCCTGCTTCTGAAATCTTTGAGCGTTTCAGTTTTCTTCAGTCTAATGTTTGTTTTCGGAACAAAGACGAAATACATATTCCGAATATCGATGTTAAGTATCTCTTTTATGAAATACTTATAAACATGTAACTGCCTTGATTCCATATAATGGTCAACATTATTCGAATACTTATAATCGTATAAATCATATTGACCGTTGCCACATGGAACTAATAAATCCGCTGTCCCTTCGTACCAATCATTGCTGAAGTTAACTTCATGCAACCCATCGGGTACAATTTTCTTGATTTTAGGAATCCAATATTCTAACTTGATAACCTCATCTATATGTTTATCTGTGATTATTGGATAACTCATCAAGTATTCTTTGATTGCTGTTTCTGAATCAACTTCCATCGCTCTATGTAAAGCTGTGCCAATCCTTAACGGATTTTGAGGGTCATCAGAATCGATAATTTCTATATTATCGATATACTGCAATTTGTACCGCATTTCGCAATTTTCGAATTGCTCGACTGTTGAAAAATGTATCTTCATCGCTTATTCCTGTTCGTTATCCAAGTTAAAAGGATTAGCGTTGCACATATTATCGCTGTAATATCTGTAGCTGTTCCCATTTAATTAACCACCTCTTTTTTAGTTCCGCATATACGGATTTATCACCGTGAATTAACTTTTTAAAATTCTCAAAATCTTTGGGATATAAAAGAATCGCATAACCACCAGCATCATTGATTTTGTTTAGATTCATCAACTGAAGTGTTGAGGGTGTTCCCGTTTCCGATTTAAGCTCTATTCCGTAAAAATCACCGTTTATACAAGCTAGTAAATCGGGGATTCCCGTTTTCGTATATTTACCACCACCCCAATATTTGATGAACCAACCACCATAATTTTCGATGTAATCTTTAACCTTAGTTTCAAACGATTTTTCTTTACCCATTTTCACGCTCCAATCGTGCGAATATATCACTCATTATTGATTTTGCCGTTAGAATACCCAGTTTATAACCTTCATACTCTTTGGAATTAAACCGCTTGTGTTTTACATTCTCATACTCTAATTTTTTATCCAATCTCAATTGAACATTTCGTCTGAGTTTGGCAATTTCCGAACGTGTCATATTTATTTCACCTCGAATCTGATTGAATCCTTGCGTGTTGTGATTTTCGGATAATCTTCCAACAGTTCCGCATAGAATTTTGGTTCTTTTTTCTCAAGCTCTTTTAAATCAATACTCGTTGAAGTTGAACCGTTTACCCTTGTGATTTTGATGAACTGATTATCAATCGACTTGATACCATAATCGTTCATGAGTTTTTCAAGTTTCGTTTTTAACTTCTTTTCATCGGCTTCAAGTTTCTTTTTAGCCTTTGTTGCATCAGCAAGACCCTTGAACAACGCAAGATTCTGTTTTTCAAAAACCATTAATTCGTTTTCATTGAAATCCTTTTCTTCATTGAGAAGTTCAATATTCATCTTTTACCCCCTTGTTTGTAGTGATTAAAATCACCCCTAGAATTAACTTAATTAATAGCGATGACCAATTGATATTTGGTTCGGTTTCGATATCCCCAGCAATGGAATATATGATCAACACACCTGTAAATTTAAGTAAAAAGTTCATCCGTGAAGTCCTTTCTCATTTCGAGTGTTCTCAAAATATGTTCTTCAATGCTGTTCTTACATATCATTAAATAGTAGATACACGTTTCATTTTGTCCGATTCTATGTATTCGCTTCTTGGATTGTTCAAAATCTTCGCTCGATAACGGCAACGTGAAATACAGTATTTTGTTACATTTCTGAAGGTTTAAACCCTTCGCACCAGCTTGATACTGAACGAGTGTTACACTCGATGAATCTTCGTTGTACGCTGTCAAATCCTTATTGTGTCCGTTAATTTCAGAAACCGAACGATTCAGATGTTCACAAATTCGTTTTAACTCCTCTAATTCTGCATTGAACGAATAAAATATAATTACCCTATCGTTTGTACTCTCTAGCAGTTCACGAACTGCGTTAAGCTTCTCTTGATTGTAGTGACCGCATAATTGACGGGCATATAACACCATTGACAACGTATTATCCCCAACAAGTTCATTCTCACCGATGCAAATGTATGAGTGTTCCATGAATAGTTTGTACTCTCTCGAACTTGGAACGTTGATTCTTTGAAACCTCTGTTCGGGTAGTTCAAAACATTCTTCTGTTTTCATAAATACCGCCCCGAACTTACGCATCTTATACTTCAAGCGTTCAACGTTCTTGTATGGATTATCTTTATCAACTATCTTGTGACGAATTCCCGACCCGTCATCATCTGTTAACGTCCAATTAACATATTGACGTTCATACAATTCTTCTGAAATATTCCAACCTAGAAGTTTGAGTTGTGACCATAGATTTTCATATTTACCACCTACTGGCGTACCACTGAGAAGAATCACATTTTCGGGATTTAGTGACAAAACAAATTTTGATTGTTTTGCCTTTTTATGATTCTGAATCAAAGAAGATTCATCTAGCATTAATGTGAAATCACTCAATTTAATTAGTTCTTTTCTTCGCCATGCTAGTTCATAGTTGATTATTCCGATACCATTATCAGATTCCCAAAACTTATTGAATCCTTTAACATTAGTTAAATTAAATGTCGGGATGTCGTAATGTTCGTTGAAGTGATCAACCCAATCATCAATCTTTGATTTCTGACAAATCAGCAAATCCCTTTGATTCTCACCATGTAACCTTATGAGTTTTTCAGCACCAACGAATGTTTTGCCAAGACCCATATCGAGGTAGTACGCACATCTGTTCATTGATTTAGTTTGCTCTAGTGCATCAATCTGATGTTGATATAGATTAACCATTGGTCAAGATTCCTTCTAACATTTCGTCTTTTGCTCTCTGATAGAAGTTTCTATCAATCTCGAAACCATAAGATGTTCTTCCAAGTTCATATGCACTTCTCAATGTAGTACCCGAGCCACAACAAGGATTAATCACAACATCACCTTCATCGGTGAATATTTCAATCAACTGTTTGATTACATTCACGGGCTTTTGTGCTGGATGAATCTTTGGAATGTCTTTAGAATCCTTTTCCCAGTTGAACCAGTTGAATATCATCCTTCCAGTTCCTCTGATGTTCTTCCCGTTTTCGTCAACTTGAACACCGTTTCTGAACTTCGGCAATTTATCACGATATAGTACAAGTGCGTATTCTGTAGCCCCAACAACTCGCATATTAGCTTTTAGAACTTGAGGGCTATAATTCTTGATGAACACTAGCGGTATATAATTCACGAATCCGTGTTTCTTACCAGCATCAATTAATGTTTGTATCTGTTCAAATGAACAGAACACTATCATGCATGGGCTGTTAGAACTTCTACCACGTGCCACCGACTTCACATCATCCTTTTTGAGCATCTTCGAACAGAAGTGAAAATACTCATACAAGTTGAAGTTAAAATCACTATTGAACGCTGATTTTTTTCGCAAATTTAGATTCACCATTCTTATTGTCACCGCCCTTATACCACATAGGGTTTGAACCATAGAATTTGTTCCTACGTTGTACGGAACATCAGCGATAATTAACTGTGCTGGTCGTATAGCGTATTTCTTGTAATTCTGCATAGAATCTCTATATAATTCACACTTAATCAACTTTGATACCCGTAATCCTTTCAAACTTCTGTTTATCGAAATTTGGTAGTGACTTAATTTTTTCTTTAGTGTCCTTATCTAACCCATTCCACCAATTTTGACGATTCTTTGAATAATCGAATTCTTTTAAGAATCCACCCGTAACATCATGTTCGGGATGTTCTTTCTTTTCATCATCGGTCATATTTTCCGAATAAACCCATCTGATTTCATCGAACGGTACCCCGTTTAAAATGAATCTTGCTGGATGATTCAACCAATCACGATACGTCATTTCAGTTAATTCATCGAACATATAGATGTTCGGTTCTTTGGTATTGAAAACCCCATTTGAAAAGCTCGTATCGTTCCAATCACCGCTGTTACAATCACCGCTGTTCCAATTACCGCTGTTACGATTACCGCTGTTCCAATTACCGCTGTTACAATCACCGCTGTTCCAATCACCGCTGTTACGATTACCGCTGTTCCAATCACCGCTGTTACGATTACCGCTGTTACGATTACCGCTGTTACGATTACCGCTGTTCCAATTACCGCTGTTACAATCACCGCTGTTCCAATCACCGCTGTTACGATTACCGCTGTTCCAATCACCGCTGTTACGATTACCGCTGTTACAATATCCCGTACAATCTTTACCCATATTCACTAAATCAAGAACCTCATGCCACGTGAGTTCACGAACGATTTTGATTTTATTTGTACAATGTTTTGTATCACCCGAATCACTAACAACTTCCCCGATCGCTTCGACTTCTGCAACCTTGTTATCACTATTGAATGGGTAATAGTTGAAACAATCACTTAACTTTGTACAAAAGTGAAAACCCCTGTTACAACAAATCGGAGAATCTTCCATTTCAAACGTTTTACCCACTTCATATTGAAAACCGTTGCATGTCCAATCTTCGTTGAAAACCTTAAATCCTTTTGTCATTTCTTAAACCTCAATTCCTGTAAATTCTGAAAACTTTGATTTTGAAATCCAATATGTGAATCTCGTTCCCGAGATTCTAACCGCATAACCCCATGGGAATATGCCTTTTTGTAAACCCCTACGAATGAACTGTTCAGAACAATTCATAAGTTTGGATACTTTCTGAACTGTCAATCTGTTCATCGTACCGTTCATAAATCTCCACCCACTTATCTGCAAATTCTTTAAATATTTCAAAACAAATTTCAACATCCTCATAAGTTAAAATTAAATTTCTAAGATTCGGGATTCTACCAGTTATCTTTGAATACATATCTTTGGTCGATTCCGATGTATAGTGCCAAAACGAACCCTTAAAATTTAAATTTTTCTTCAATTTATCCGAATATTCTTGAGTTAATTTTCGATAAACGGTATGAGGACATAATCCATAATTTTTACAATCTTCAATCTCAATTGTTATTTTCATTTGCTACTCCTTATCTTCTAAAAAATACTCAATGGGTACATTGAAATAATTTGCTATTAAATACAACTTATCTACTTTTGGAAAACTCTTTTCGCTTTTCCAATCACTAAATGTGGAAGGAGAAATATTAATTTTTTCACACAATTTTGAAACATTAATATCTTCTTTCATTAAAAGATGTTGTAATTTTTCATAACTAGGTTTCATAGAACATCCCCCTTTCTAAAATATTTCGGTTTTCTTAATAAAATATATTGAAAATATTTCGGTTTTCCTTTATAATGCAATCACTTAATCAATCTCTAAAAATTTAATGCTTGAATCAGCACTACATTTTTTGTGCATTTTTTAGGATTTCCTAACCGCATCATTATTATATTTGTGTTTTCCTAAATAGTCAAGTGATTTTTTTGAGATTTCCTAAATTATTTTTAGAGGTATAAAAAATGTATGAAAAATATTTAGAATTATTAGAAGAAAAGAATTGTAGAAATATTGATGTTTCAAAGGCTACAGGAATACCACCATCAACATTCAGTGATTGGAAAAAAGGAAAATCATCACCAAAACTCGACAAATTAAAGAAAATCGCTGATTATTTTAATGTACAAGTTGAATATCTGACAGGAGAATCAGAATATAAAACTAAAGAAGAATGGTTTTCTAGTTTAGATACAGATGAGAATTTGAACAGATTAAAATCTGAATTGATGTATGAACGATATGGGTTACAACCAATAGATATACATAAGATACCGTTATTAGGTTCAGTAGCGTGTGGAGAACCCATATTCGCATCTGAGGATAGAGAACTATATGTTGAAGTTGGAACAGATATAAAGGCAGATTATTGTTTGACTGCTAAAGGTGATTCAATGATCAATGCTAGAATTAACGATGGAGATATAGTATTTATTCAACGTACTGATTCAATCAATAATGGTGAAATAGGTGTAGTATTGATTGATAATGATGTTACATTAAAAAGAATATATTATTACCCAAATGATAATAAGCTGATTTTACAGGCTGAAAATAGCAAATATGAACCAATGGTCTATTTAAATAATGAACTAGATAAAATCAGAATCATCGGCAAGGCGATAGCTTTCCAAAGTGATATTATGTAGCGGTTCAAGATTGGTTCAAGATTGGTTCAAGATTATTTTTCAATCTTGAACCGCTAGGATTGTTGATATTACTGATGTTGAGTGCTTGCGGTTCAAGGTTCAAGATAATTCCCTTATTTCTGAATAATTTTAAAAAAGTTTAATATATTACAAAAATCAAAAATATATAAATATAGGGAAAAATGTTGAACATCTTGAACCCGAACGCTATAAGCGTTGATATTACTAGTGTTGATACGGTTCAAGATTATTTTACATCTTGAACCGATGTTGAACCATCTTGAACCAACTAAAGAAAAAACCGTGCTGAGTTGGTCAACACGGTTTTAGGAATAAAAGATTTTCAATCGGTTTTGGATGTGATATCCATACATATTATATCACATCTGAATGTTTTGTGTACTCAAATTTTACAAAAGGATGTGAATATTTATGAGATTACCTAATGGATTCGGTTCAGTTTATAAACTGAGTGGAAAACGTCGCAACCCGTGGTGTGCAAGAAAAACCATAGGATGGAACGATGATTTTGAAAATAAGAAATCGTATCCGATTTATAAATTTGTTGGATATTATCCAACTAAAAAAGAAGCGATTGAGGGTTTATCACGGTATAATGAAAACCCGTTGGAAATTCAAGCTTTTACACTTGAAGAACTGTATAATTTATGGTCATCTAAACACTTTGAAAAGGTTTCAAAATCCAATATAAATGGTGTCAAGGCATCTTGGAAATTATGCGAATCAATCAAACATATGAATATTAATGATATTAAATTGATGCACCTACAACATATCGTTGATACATCAAATAAGAACACACCAACATTAAAGAAGTTCAAAATTATGTTCGGTTTAATGTATGATTATGCGGTCATAAACGAACTAGCAACCAAGGATAAACGGGATATGATAAGGTATCTTGATATTGGAAAATCAAACCCGAACGGATATGATAGAACACCGTTCACAGATAGCGAAATAAAAACCCTATGGGATAATTCAAACGATGAGTGTGTAATGATTATATTAATACTATTATATACTGGTGTGAGAATTGGCGAACTTCTCGAACTGAGAAAAGAAGATGTTAATCTTGATGAATCATATTTTAATGTGACCAAATCTAAAACCGAATCGGGAATCCGTCAAGTTCCGATTGCTGATGTGATCAAACCAATAATAAATCATTGGTTTGGTAAAAATTCCGATTACCTTATATGTAATAGTAAATTAAATAAATTCGAATACTCCAACTACTACCGCATATATTGGAAATCAATCATGGAACGATTCGGGATGACCCATAAACCACATGATGCACGTCACACCCTTATATCAAGATTAGCCAACAATCAGATTGATGAGCGTATAATTAAATCAATTGTTGGTCATGCTGGTAACGGTGTAACTGAATCTGTATATACACATATCACATTACAATCAAAACTAGATGCAATAAATACGTTAAATTAAGTAACATATTAGTAACAAATTGCGATTTACCCTTGATAAATGCACATTTTAAGTTCTCGAAGCGTTAATCTTACGGAACTTAAAAATCCCCGGATTCTATCAGAATCCAGGGATTTTTTATTTATGCTAAGAATTGTCTTATTCTATTCTTTAATTATCCAAAGTTATTCAAATAAGGATTCACCATCACTATTACTTTTGCTTACAAATTTCAATAAATCGCGAAGCGACTGATTTTTGTTTTTTGACATATAGACTAGTAGTAGAATCTCTGTAAATCTCTCACCTAACCCTTCCATATACATGTCTTCAATCGGTGTCATCTCCTCTTTTGGCATGATTGCAAACCCTTGCCCGAGTGCAATTAAAGCAGTCTGATTCGACACCGTATCAACAACACGTACATCCGAAAAAGTGCTATTGTATACGCTTTTTAGATTTTCTCTACAGTACTCATGATATTCACTTTCAACTGCTTTGGTGATAAGAGGTAAATTCTCAATGACTTTTCCGACACTTCCGTATTTAATCACGCTTTCTTGAGAACAGCACAAAACATCATGTGCAGCTCCTATCTCCACCTTCTCTATTCCAATTGTATTTTCACTTAGCATTGTAACATCAGGGATAATCATCGCATCTATCGATTCCCTCTCCAGCATGTTAATCAATTGGTCTTTATCCTTAAATTCCACCTCCAAGGAAATGTCCCTATTCATAGCTTTATACTTTCTTAAAAAATTAATTGGCAGATAGTCACCTGCGATTCCAATTCTAAGAAGTTTATCTGTCTCATTTTCAATTTGTTTTAATAAGTTCTCATACTGCTCGGTTATCTCCTTTACTCCTACATAAAATTTTTCTCCGGCTTCAGTCAAGCTGACACCCTTATTAGTTCGATAGAATAGAGAGCATCCGATTTCATTTTCTAATTTATTAATATACTTGCCTATTGCAGTTTGCGTGATGTTGCAAGCTTCAGCAGCTTTAGAAAAATTCAACAATTCTGCAACAGCAATAAAGTATTTTAGTTTAATTAAATCCATTTATCTTTTTCCTAAAATTAATCATAATTTGTAATATGCTTGAAATTACAGCGATTATAACACACCAACACGGTAGATTAAACCTTGTTATTCCAAAAAGTACTAGGCATATGACTATATTTCGGTACTGGTTCTTAAATGGTTACTATATAGTAATAACTATCTTTTTTAATTGTAAATAAACACTTTATTATTACTTTTATTATAGGAGGGACAATGAAAGATAATTCAAAACCAAAGGCGAAGGGGCCGATTATTGTGACCATGGGTCTCGCCCTTTTCGCAACTCAATTTGGCGCTGGTAACCTTATATTTCCGCCATTCCTCGGCCAGCAGACTGGAAGCAATTGGCTAGTAGGATTTTTAGGATTTTTCATCATGGATGTTGGACTGGCAGCCTTAGCCATTTATTCTGTTGTTGCTAACAGAGAAGGAACGGTAGACGGAGTAACTAACAAGATTGGAACCATACCTGGCAAGGTATTCGTATCCATCATTCTACTTCTACTCGGACCGATCATCTGTATTCCAAGAACATCCGCTACGACTTATGAGATGGGTATCAAAGGACTGCTACCAGGCGTTCCGCTATGGGCATTCAGCCTTGTGTTCTTTGCAGTGACTGCTATTCTTGCACTCAATCCTTCTGGTGTTGTAGATGTTATAGGAAAGTTCCTTACACCGCTTTTACTTCTGGTTATGGTCATTCTAATCATACTCGGAATCGTAAATCCAATCGGTGCACCTATCGGAACAAAGGATCTTGTTCCATTCCAGACAGGAATTGTTAACGGTTATCAAACACTCGACGGCATTGGCGGAGTAACGGTAACTATCATTCTCATAGTTGCTGCAAAGAAATATGGCTTTACTGATAAGAAAGATGTAAAACAGCTAGTAGCTGGTGCAGATATCATTTCGACAGTCCTACTTGGACTAGTATATGGAGGTCTAACATTCCTCGGTGCATCGACTACAAGCGATAGCCATTTTGCAGGCCTTGCACAGGCACCACTTCTAATCGCTATAACTAACAGACTTCTCGGCGGATGGGGAGTTATCGCTCTAGCGATTATAATTCTGCTAGCATGTCTAACAACTTCGATTGGACTTTCCTCTGTAATCGGCGACTACTTTGCTGGTTTATCAAACGGAAAGGTTAGCTACCGCACAGTAATACTAGTTACTATCGGGTTCAGCTTCTTTATGAGCAACCTTGGACTGGATAAGATTATCGCGCTTGCAGCACCGATACTCAGCGCATTTTATCCACCGCTTATCGTTCTGGTAATATTCGCCGTACTTGATAATTGGATTACAAGCAAATACGTTGGCGGTGTAGCTGCTTATGCTGCATTTGCTACGAGCCTACTTTCAGTTCTAAATGGATTCGGTCTTCCATTCGGTTTCGTAGGTAGCCTTCCATTCACTAAGCTTGCGCTTGGCTGGGTTGTACCTGCACTGGTTGGTGCTGTGGTCGGATGCATATATTCTGCTACTAGAAAAGATGAACTGAAATTATCTAACTAACAATTTGCTAGATGTATTGCTATGAATAACGACACAAAAATCGAGAGCTCTGATGGTTGAGCTCTCGATTTTTTAGTTCCAGTTTTAGGAGAAACCAATAAAACAAAAACTATTTATTTATCCATTGTTAATCGTTAATGAAATAAATGTCTATATTACATCTAAAGATAATTTAAATGAACACTACCTCATATCTTGGTGCTCCTGATGTAATTATGCCCCTTATCAGAACTTTTGCCTGCTTATCTGCTTTTTTATAGTCTTTTTTTCTTGGGTTTTTTATGAGTTGTTTTTCTAGATTTTTTTCAAATCGTATGACGTCTTCTCTTTGATCAAAGTTGAATAGTGCAAATCTTTTTTTTGAAAACTTTATTGTTTTAGGATCTATTTTAACTGATTGTATTTTCGATTTTGGGATAGATACATATATTCTCTTTTTTACATTATCTACACGCTTAACCCGTACCTTTGATAGGTTTATTCCTACCCTAACTTCTGCAACATATGAAGCTGAAAAGCTTCCTTTATTTAAAATAGGCAGTCCTTTATCATCATATGGAGAGTTTCCTCTTGTCTCTATTATTATAGTTGTAAGTTCATCTGATTCTCTAATTATTCTTTTTACTTCACCAGCACTTACCCTTGAATAAAATAGCATCCTAGATGCAAAAAACCGCCTATAAATCCGACTATAATTAATATTGCAACAACTATAAGTTTATTCCTGCTTAACGTAATAGTCTTGTCATTTTTCATATAATACACCTCATCATTATTACATACTTGATCCAATCCCTCTAATCACTAGTATAATAAATACAACAATCCCTAGTTTTATTAAAACCTTCACGACGCCTTTTTTTAAATCTTCCATGTTTATCACCTCTCATTAATCAAAATACAATGGTAAATCATGTTTTAAATTTACCATTGTATTAAAATTTGTGCAATATTATTTTGCTTTTGGTTTGTTATTCCCCAATAGACGCAAGTTTTTTCTTTACTCTTGTAGTTACTTCAATATAGTATTTATAATCTTCTGTCGAAAGTTCATCTTTATCTAGCGCATCAATCTTATTAGCAAAATCCGAGAACTTATCAATGTAATTGGAATAGTCTTCAATCATGGCTGTTGTATCGGAACTATTGTTGTATTTCTTCATAAATGCTATATATTCATCTATAAACTTTTCATAGCTATCCATCATATCCTTAAAATTAGAGCTCGCGTTGGTTGAATTAGAACTGCTAGTACTCGTAGAAGCTTCACTTTGACCTAGTTTCTTTAATTTTATTTCAAGTTCCCCATTGTCTTCATAGTATGTGAGACTAAGTTCATTATTGTTTGTATCTCTAGCTTTAAACGAAAAATCATTATCATCATTTTCATCTTCAGAAATATTTGTAAATCCCTTTTCTTTACACTTAGTTCTATACTCATAAGCTTTTTTTGCATTTGTTTCCACTGTTGCATCTAGTTCATCATCATTTGTGTTCACATATGTTATTTTACCATTTGGCTCTGGAATCAATTTTGATAGTTCGGTATCTGGCCAAGCGTGTGCTTCTTGCTCTTGATTTGCTATGGATATTGCCAATATTGTCGCAAATATCAACACAAATATCATACTAATAACTAATATAACTAATATTTTATTCCCAACACTTTTTTCCCAAAATGCGCCTAGTCCTTTCTTTGTTTTTTTGTTTGCAACATCTTGAATATTCCCCAATTTATCAGATTGTTGAATTTCTGAACCCTTAATTTCTTTAATAGTATAATTCTCGTTCTTTCTCTGTTCATTGTTTTCCATTTGTGACCTCCAATCATTTATAATGACGCTCCACTCCCTTTGTAGAGCGTCTACAAGAAATACCTTTGAAATAATCGACCAGCCATCCATAACCCAATTTATAAGCCTTTTTTACATACTATCTATAATGCTATTATCACTAATATTCCTTGCAATTTCTGTCTGTTTCTTTAGATTGTCCTTCCTTTTAGCAAGCAAGCTAGCAATATTCTCTTTGAAAATAGCCTCTCCATTTTTACTATTAATAATCTCTTTTATTTGCCCGACAGGAACATCAAGATCCCGATATAATTTTATCCTTTTAAGAACTTGTATGTCATTCTCGGTGTAGTACCACGCATTATTCTTACCAATAGCAATTTTTGTAGCAACTACCAATTTTTTCTCATCATAATATCGAAGAGCTTTCCTTGTTAGTCCTGTTTCCATCATTGCATTTTTAATTTTTATCAACGTCATGCAAAACTCCCTTCTATAATCTGTAGGATACTTTTTTGCCCTTAGGGCAAGTCAAGGCTTTTGGTTAAGAATGTTTGAGCAATCATTCCTATAACCACACCTGTTTTTATTGCGAGATTTTGCATAACTTTGTTTTGATTAAATTTCTAGAAATTTTGCACACTAAAAAGCACCACCAGTAATGGCGATGCATCTTAGTCTTCTTATATATAATTAGCTAGTTAATTAAAGGTAATCTATACTTGCTTTAAATTTACAGCCCTATAATGCCTTCTTAATCGCATCTAGCAGATCATCAAACTCATCGTAAGCTGGGAAATGTGGGTAGTCAGCCTTGATGGAGTCTGTGCTGCGGAACAGGAAACCAGCTTTACTTGCTTCAATCATAGCTAGGTCATTAAAGCTATCTCCTGCTGCGATTGTCTCAAAACCGCATGACTGAAGAGCTCTAACTGTTGTGAGCTTTGACTTCTCGCAGCGCATCTTGAAGCCTTCTATCATTCCATCTTCGCCAATAATCAGCTCATTGCAGAATAGTGCCGGCCATCCTAGCTTTGCCATGAGTGGCTGAGCAAACTGCGAAAATGTGTCGCTGAGAATTATAGCCTGAGTAGTTGCACGAAGTTCATCTAAAAATTCCTTTGCTCCTGGTAGCGGGTCAATTCTAGCGATTACATCCTGAATCTCCTTGAGTCCAAGACCGTGCTCTCTCAAGATATCAAGTCTGTAATTCATTAGCTTGTCGTAATCTGGCTCTTCTCTAGTAGTCTTCTTTAGCTCTTCTATGCCAGTCTCTTCTGCAAAGGCAATCCAAATCTCAGGTACCAATACGCCTTCCATATCTAAGCATACAATGTTCATCTTAACCCCCTAATAATCAGTTAATCTAGTAATAATCTCCGGTAGCTCAGCAATTGAATAAGCTCTCGCATCAGCCTCATCTAGCTCTCCGGACTTACCGTATCCATATTCACATGCGACAAACAATATCTTGTTCCTCACTGCCGCCTCTTGGTCATTGAACCTATCCCCAATCATAACATATGTTAAGTCAGGTTCATTACTTATTATAGAGCTTAACACATCAGCTTTAGACTGCCAATCCCAGGATTCACAATCTATATATCTCTCAAACCATTTATCTGTATCGAATCGTTTTCTGTTGAATTCCGCATACTCGTGATCTGAGTTGCTCAGTATCATCATCCTGTATCCCTGTTTTTTAAGTTCGTCTAGGGTGTCACGAGCACCAGAATACCATGGATCAGCACCATCGCGAACCAGAGTGCGCATGTAGGCGCCGACTCGCGCCGATGCGGCCGCCTTAGCGGCCGTAGGGAGCGCTGGGGCGAAGTCTGCCCACATTTCTTCATTTTTAAGCCCCAGCCAGCTCTCCATGCGCGCATAGCTAGGATTTTCGACTGGAACATCATATATCGTCCTCAGCCTTTTCGCTATATCAAAAATAGCTGGTGCATAAATCTTAATAGTTTCTTGAATGGTGCCATCGTAGTCAAACACGAGCATAACCTTGCTCTTATCTTGATTTTTCCTTTCACCATTCTTAATTCCCATACTCTTGTCCATGTATACGACCAATCCCCATTTGCATTTTGAAAACAAGGCAGACTGAAACAGTCTGCCTTGCTGTTATTAAATATGCCTGCTCACCTTTATTAATAAAGCTGTTCTTATAGCTGATCTACGAGGTTAACCATCTCAATTGCGGATAGTGCACAGTCGTAGCCCTTGTTTCCAACCTTGCTTCCTGCACGAGCGATTGCCTGTTCAATATTCTCTGTCGTGATAACTCCAAACATAGTTGGCACACCAGTCTGCATAGAGATCTGAGCGATTCCTTTTGCAGCCTCGTTGCACACAAGCTCGTAGTGGGATGTCTGTCCTCTGATTACAGCACCGAGAACGATTACAGCATCATACTTTCCGGACTCAGCCATCTTCTTCGCAACGGTTGGTAGCTCAAATGCTCCAGGCACCCAAGCAGCTGTGATATTCTCTTCCTTGACGTTGTGGCGTACAAGTCCGTCAATCGCACCGCTTAGTAGCTTGCTTACAACAATTTCATTGAAACGAGCAGCCACGATTCCAACCTTCATTCCTTCTTTAGCAACGACTTTACCCTCTAATAGATTGATATTGTTCATGACGATTCCTTTCTACTTCTCTAAATCAATTTCGTTGAAAATATGTCCCATCTTACTCTTCTTGGTCTTGAGATACATGTAATCGAACTTCTGTGGCTTAATCTCAATCGGAACTCTCTCAGTTATGTCCAGAGCAAAGTCACCGAGCCCATACACCTTTTCAGGGTTGTTAGTCATAAGCCTTAGCGACTTGCATCCCAGGTCTCTTAAAATCTGTGCGCCTACCCAGTATTCCCTTAGGTCTGGTGCAAACCCAAGCTTAACATTAGCCTCGACTGTATCGTATCCCTCTTCCTGAAGAGCGTATGCCTTAATCTTATTGATGAGTCCGATGCCACGACCTTCCTGTCTCATGTAAAGCAGCACTCCGCGCCCTTCTTTTTCTATCATCTCGAGTGACTTCTCGAGCTGCAGACCACAGTCGCATCTCAGCGAACCGAACGTATCCCCTGTGAGACACTCCGAATGAACTCGGCAGAGAACATCCTTACCATCTCCGATTTCACCCTTAACAAGAGCTACATGATGCTCGCCAGTAATATCATTAATATACCCATACATTGTGAATTCGCCATACATTGTCGGCAGCTTAGCTACTGCCTCGCGAATTACGTGGCACTCATTAATGCGCAGATAATCCTGAAGTTGCTTGATCGTTATAAATGCTAGATCATATTTCTCTGCGATTTCCCACAGCTTAGGCGTTCTCATCATCGTGCCGTCATCGTCCATGATTTCGCAGCACACACCACACTCCTTGAGCCCGGCAAGTCTAAGTAAATCCACTGTTGCCTCTGTATGTCCGTTTCTAACTAGCACACCACCTCGCTTAGCAACGAGCGGGAACACATGTCCAGGTCTCCTGAAATCTTCCGGCTTTGAATCTGGATCCACGCATTTTCTCATCGTATATCCTCGTTCCTTAGCTGAAATACCAGTCGTGGTATCAACATGGTCTATTGAAACTGTAAAAGCAGTTTCGTGGTTATCCGTGTTCTCAGACACCATCGCTGGGAAGTTGAGCTTCCTTGCGAGCTCAATGCTCATCGGTGTGCAGATGAGCCCCTTGGCTATACTAGCCATCATGTTGATATTCTCCTGCGTTGCAAACTCCGCAGCACAGATCATATCACCTTCATTTTCTCTATCTGGATCATCTGTGCAGAGAATTATTTTTCCAGCCCTCAGATCCTCAAGCGCTCTTTCAATTGAATCATATTCGCGTTTTCTGCTACTCATCGTATCTCCTTTCAGAACCCGTTCTCCGCCAGGAACTCAAGTGTAAGTCCACTTTCATTATCGTCCTTTTGCCGAGTACCACCATATACAGTCGGCTCACCAAGTCCCAATAATTTTTCCACATATTTGCCTACAATATCATTTTCAAGATTAACTTTATCGCCTGCATGCCTCTTCAGCAGTGTAGTCTCCTCACCTGTATGAGGGATAATCGAAACCTTGAAACGCTCATTATCCACATAAGCAACAGTAAGGCTGATTCCATCGATTGCTATGGACCCCTTCTCAACTATGAGCTTAAGAATTTCTGTTGGTGCCTTGATGCTTACCCATACAGCAATTCCATCATGCTCGAGTGATTCAACAGTTCCAACGCCATCGATATGACCAGATACTATGTGTCCGCCGAACCTGCCATTTGCAGCCATCGCCCGTTCTAGGTTAACTTTATCGCCCACTCTGAGCTGCGAGAATCCCGTTCTGGAGATGGTCTCAGGCATGACGTCTGCGGTAAATCCGTCAGTATGAAGTTCTACTACAGTGAGGCAAACACCATTCACAGCGATGCTATCACCAATATTAGCGCCTTCTAGTACCTTTGAGGCCTCGAGCTCTATGCGGCCTGTCACCCCAGATATATCTAGCAATCTAAGTCTCCCTGTCTCTTCAATGATTCCTGTAAACATTAGTTTTCTCCATCTTCTGGAATATATGTGCTGAGATTATCGATTCTCTTGCATGTAATCATGAGATCAGAACCAATTCTCTCAACGTCGTCGAACGAGAATTTATATGCCATATTAGGATTGTCAACTCCAATACCCTCAATAGGGCTCTTCGCCTTTCCACCGAATACCTTGGGTGCGATAAATATTCTCATCTCGCTGATAATTCCAACTCTCAGCGCACTTTCATTGAGATTTCCACCGCCTTCAAGAAGCAAGCTATCTATTTCTAGACTGCCGAGGTACTCCATCAGCATGTTTAGATTGACTCTTCCATCGTGACCAGGGAAGTTAAAAATCCTGACTCCCATCTCGTTAAGTTTAACTGCCTTCTTGATGAAATTTCCTCCGCCAAACTTCTTGCCTAAAGCCTTTGCAAGCGGATTTGTATTCTCATAGTCCAAATAGATTGGTGCCTTATCAGTAAACCTCACCTCTCCTATAGGCAGACCTTCAATTGCGCAAACGACAACTGTTTCACTATCGTACTCATCAGCAGTTCTCACTAACTGGCATTCATTTGGAATTCTGAGCTTGCTGTCGCATACGATTCTCACCGGGTTTCTGCCACCCTCAATTCTGCAGTTAAGCATAGGATCATCAGCTATAACCGTATCAACACCGACCATGATGCTCATGCATTCATGACGCATCTCATGCACCTTGTGAATAGCCTCAGGGCCAGTAACCCACCTTGATGCTCCAGTCTTAGTCGCAATCTTACCGTCAGCAGTCATGGCATACTTCATCATGACGTAAGGATGCTTAGTAGTTATGTAGTGGAAGAAAATCGGATTTAGAGCATCACACTCATCCATCATGAAGTCTTCTACGACTTCAACGCCAGCATCTCTCAGCGCTTGAACGCCCTTTCCAGCTACTTTTGGATTAGGGTCCTTGGATCCAATCACAACTCTAGCTATTCCGTTTTCAATAATTGCCTCCGTACACGGTGGTGTCTTGCCGTAATGACAACAAGGCTCCATAGTCACGTACATCGTAGCGCCCTCTGCAGAATCGCGAAGCGATGCTATAGCATTCCTTTCAGCGTGCATCTGACCGCACTTTACATGGTATCCCTCGCCTATGACCTGTCCCTCCTTGACAATTACAGCACCGACCTTTGGGTTAGGATTAACCCATCCCGTGCCTTTCTTGGCCAGTTCAATAGCTCGGCGCATATACTCTTTGTCCTGTAGCATCAGCTCATCAGCTCTCTCTAACGACATTTCTCTCTCCTCATTCGAATAAATATACAATTGACCCGTTCAATTAGAATGGATATGCACTAAAAAAGAAGCCCCCTCAGAGCTCCTGCAATTCATCCCTGTACAACCTAATGTACCCTTCAGAATAAAAGCTTCTCCCATCCAGACTTTAACTGTCGGCTTCGGAATCTAACCGAATCATGCCTCTCGGCTCGCGGGCTATACCGCCGGTAGGGAATTACACCCTGCCCTGAAGTCAATTACCATATTTATCAGTTCTAGGTTCAAATAGTTAAAGATAATAAACCAAGAACTAATAAGTATAATAGAACTATTATTGAGCTCTGTCAATAGTCGCAATCATTATGAATTGTGTAGTTTTGAAGAAATAATTGCGCACTATTAAATATTATATGGCTTTATTTAATTTTAGGTGTATAATCAAGTTATACAAAACTAACACAAGTTGTTATTTATACACAGGAGGTGATCCCATGAATAATAAAAAAGTTACAGTAGCTGGTGGCGGCGTACTAGGCAGTCAGATTGCTTTTCAGAGCGCTTTCTCCGGATTTGATACAACTATATGGCTAAGAAGCGAAGGCTCCATAGGCAGGTCTCAGCCTAAGATAGACAGGCTATACAAAATTTATCTATCTGAAATCGAAACGCTAAGGCAAAATCTAGGCAAGCCTGGAATCCAAGTTCCTGGAGGTTTCGGGGTAAAAGCTGAAGACCTAACTAGCGAGAAGCTCAACGAACTCCAAGAAAAAGTTGAATCTGCTTATAAGAATCTAAAGCTATCTCTTTCTCTAGAGGATTCTGCAAAAGGCTGCGATTACTATATAGAGAGCATGGCTGAGATTCCTGATGAAAAGCATGAGTTCTATAGAAAGCTCGATAAAGTGCTCGACGATAATACTATCGTAATGACAAATTCTTCGACATTCCTTCCTAGCACATTTAAGGAAGATATATCTAAGCCTGAGAGATACCTCGCACTTCACTTTGCTAACAACATCTGGAGAAGCAACATTGGTGAGGTTATGGGACACAGCGAGACATCCCAGGCCGCATATGACGAAGTAGTTGAATTCGCTAAAGCCATCAACATGGTCCCTATTAAGGTTCTGAAGGAACAGCCTGGTTATCTGTTAAATTCTATGCTGGTGCCATTCCTAAATTCTGCACAGTACCTGCTCGCTAACGGAATTGGAGATCATGAAAATATCGACCGCGCTTGGAAGCTAGGAACAGGTTCTCCACTTGGTCCTTTCCAGATACTCGATATCGTCGGACTAACAACTGCTTACAACATCGTATCCAGCAACCCTGAGTCAAAGAACCCAGATTCAAATGCAGGCAAGATTGCAGCAATGCTTAAAAAGTACATAGATGAAGGTAAGACCGGCATCAATGCTGGTGAAGGTTTCTATAAATATAGATAATCTTCTGAACATCCTGTCTGTGACATCAGAGGTGGCATTTAAATAAATGCTGCCTCTCTCTTTATTTATTAATGACCTCACTTCGCTCTAATGATATAATACCAATGCTAATTAATAGAGGTTAGAGGTGACAAGATGGCATATATCAATTTTAAAGAAATCGACAATTCAAATGTAACTATCGAATGTAATTCCAGCAACAAACCAGAGGATTATACGCTCGGTACTTTCTCATGCGAGGAATTCCTGCAGCACCTAATCGGCAAAGGAATTATCCCTATAGATGAAAACGAGGCAGAGAGACCTCACGCACTTAACACAGTCAGAGAGTTATATGAGCTCTGCAAGAATAACCTCGGCGATATTCAGGTTATGACTGATGCAAGAGCGGATCAAATAATCGCTTGCCGTGAAAATGCTGATGATAACCAGTCAAAATTCACCGGCTACAAGCTTCTAGAGCTTCGCTACTATGACTGCGAACCGGAGTCGCAGATTATTAATTTCAAGTATCCGTATACCGAAGAAAAGCAGTATGACTGTAATTTCAACGTTAAGATGTTCATCAATAATCCTATATTCTTTAATACAGTCATAAGGCTTCTGTATGAATACAGCGGTCCTGTGCTAATATATGATTACTGGAGACCAGTTGGCATGGAACTTCTTGGTACAGTTGAAGGAATCGAGCAGATTGCGCGAGTTTAATCATAGGTTCTCCCATATGCATTACAGACAAGATGTGCTACCTTATGGTCTGACAAAACATATCGCTGATTTGTCAATTTAGATAGGCGTATCCACACTCCCTGCTTGAGAGAGCAGGGAGTTTTATTCATCTTGTGGCTCGATGCCCCTAGCATTTAATATTTCTAGTTTGTATATCGATCTCAGAGAAATTTCTTTATCAAGAATTGTGATAGTCTCTTTATCTGGTCTTACCTTTGTGACTAATCCACTAATTTCTATATATCTGCCATGCAGCTCATCATTGGCAAGGGGTTCAAAGTAAAGTATTCTGACCTCAACACCATTTTCTCTAGCTAATATGCTATTGCTACACTTTTCGTATATGGTTGCAATCTTGCAATCTAAATCAAAATACTCATCATCAGTAAGTACCCTTTTGATATCGTAGATTACCTCCTTCTCCGCTAAAACATCATCGTACCCTGACAAGGCAGCAAAAGGTGCGAATATCTTAGCTCGCTTCTCACTGCTCATCCGCGGATACTTGTACGAAAATCTATCAGCCTTATGGATTGGTCTCACTCTATTGATAATATCGGCATATTCAAATTTTGTTGCCCGTATTATTCTTTCATCGTATACACCCATCTATGCTCTATGACCTCCTATCTGATTGTTTCTCTCTATATATGTACTTCCTTCTTCGAGATTCATGCCTTTTATCAAGGCATTGCTTCCATACTTCTCTCGTATCGCTAACATAACCTCTTGCAGTTCACATTCTTTAGAGTCATCTGTATCACAAGAGTCTAGTGAAAATATATCAATCTGCTCATCTTCATCTACTCCCTTGATATCGTTGGCGGCTATGGTTATACGCCTTATGTAAAGTGCTGGATCTATCAGGCGATCAAAAGCTTTCTTTAAGCTTCCTATAATCTCTGCGGTGCTATTCGTAGCAATACGTAGCCTAACATTGCCAGACACACCCTTAGGCATCAATCTTCCGTAAAAATCAACCACAACCGGACCGTTATACTCTCCGCTCTCAAGACTCTGCCCATCAAAGCTGATGAAAAAAGAAAAATGCGATGCAATTAGTTTCTTCCGTACCATATCCATGGATAGCTTATCAGCCATCTCGATAAATATATTGCGACCTTCTCCATGAGCATATGCACGAGGCAGAACCTGCCCAGTAGAGAGCGAATGCGCTGCTGGCTTATAAGACTTGATATCCGACATGGTACATGGTTCCTTACCCCATGCATGATCAATCAGGATCTCAGCGTCTACACCAAATGCTTTATATAGGTATTCCTCCTCATTAATCGATATGCGAGCTATATCCCCCATCGTATAAGCCCCAATTTTAGCGAGCCTTCGGGCTTTACCACGTCCGATCTGCCAGAAGTCAGTTAGCGGTTTATGGTTCCAAAGGAGATACTTATAAGATGTCTCATTGAGCTCTGCAATCCTTACGCCATCTTCATCGGCTTTGCTCTTCTTGGCAACTATATCCATACCAACCTTAGCAAGATACATATTAGTTCCAATTCCCGCAGTTGAAACTATGCCTGTCTCAGACAGCACGGCTTTAATTATAGTCATCGCCATCTCACGAGAAGCCGAAACCTTGTGGCAAATCGCTGCCTCCTTATACATGTGAAGGTAATGCGTTATATCCATAAAGCATTCATCTATGCTGTATACATGAATATCCTCCGGGGAAACAAAATTCATATAAATGGAATAAATTTCCGATGATATGCGCACATACTCAGCCATCCTCGGCGGTGCTATGATGTATTCAATCTCATGACCGCACTCTATCTCCGCTCTTCTTATCGCCTGCTTCGCTTCAAATAATCTAGGTCTCCCCGGCACACCAAGGGCCTTCAGTGCGGGTGAAACCGCTAGGCAAATCGTGTTGTCTGATCTAGTTGGATCAGCAACTAGTAGCCTAGCCTCGAGCGGATTAAGCCCTCGAGCTATGCATTCGACAGACGCATAATAAGACTTCAGGTCGATGCACAGGTAGGTCCTGCTCCCCTCAAGCTCCTCCTCTTTATTAAATATATTGATTGACGCATTCCCATCCATCTTCACTCCCTGATGACGACAAATACTCCGCTTGACTTTTTTGCTTGCCCCAATTATAGTGGAGGCACAGGCAAAAATCAAACATATGTTCTTTTATTTTCCCGCTAAATCTTTATGATTTTTGTTGAACTCCACTGACCTCAAGGTGTTAAAAATTTTTTGATAGTTTTGTGAAACTTTCTTTCTACATTGACATGATAAATCACCGGTGGTAAACTGAAAATGATTTTTAATTTCGGTTATTTCCCCATTTTTATGTCGTCTACGCTTCGATTCATAGAAGAATTGCGGTGCTCGGACAATTACAATAACCGATACTATTTTTGCAAAATCTGTATTTTTCACGTTACATAGCATGGAGGTTTTTATGAAACGTAACAAGCTTATTAAAATATTTGCAATTATGATGATTGCAATCCTTTCACTTGGTACACTTGCGAGCTGCGGCAAGAAGGAAGCAGACTCCAAGAAGCTCAAGATTGTCGTAACTACATTTCCTGAATACGACTGGGTTAGAGAGATTCTAGGCGACAGAGTCAAGGATGTTGATCTGAAGCTACTTCAGAAGAATGGTACTGATTTGCACAGCTTCCAGCCTTCAGCTCAGGATATAAAGGATATTTCAAATGCTGACATTTTCGTCTATGTTGGCGGTGAGTCAGATGAATGGGTTGAGGACGTTCTCAAGAAGAAAAAGAACAAGGACCTCGTTGCAATCAACCTCATGGACGAAATGAAGGACAGTAAGAAGGCTGAAGAAGTCAAGGAAGGTATGCAACCAGAGAAGGAAGATGAAGATGAAGGTGACGGCCATCATCACGAAAACGCCGAGGAAGTAGAGTATGATGAGCATGTATGGCTATCTCTCAAGAATGCGATTAAGCTCTGCCAGCCTATCGAGCAGGCAATTGCTAAGAAGGATGAGAAGCACGCAGATACTTATAAGAAGAACCTCGATGCCTACACTAAAAAGCTAGAGAATCTAGACAACAAGTATGCTGAGGCTGTTAAAAACGCTAAGGTTAAGACTCTCATCTTCGGAGATCGTTTCCCATTCCGTTACATGGTAGATGATTATGGTCTAAACTACTATGCTGCATTTGTAGGCTGCTCAGCTGAATCTGAGGCTAGCTTTGAGACAATTAGCTTCCTATCCAACAAGCTCAACCAGCTTAAGATAAAGCATGTTTTAACTATCGAGAACTCTGATCACAAGATTGCTAAGTCTGTAATCAAGAATGCCGACGGAACTAAGAGAGACATCAAAACTCTTGATTCCCTGCAGTCTATGAAGAAGGGCGACATTAAGAAAAAGACTTACCTCAAGACGATGGAGAATAACCTCAAAGTTTTGCAGGAGGTTCTAAACAATTAGGTATTACTAGGAGAATAAATTGAACAAAATGGTAAGAGAGAGTAAAGACTCTTCATTTAGTATCATTTGCGAGGGGCTTGCTGTCGGGTATTCAGGCAAGCCCCTCTGTAATGGATTCGATCTGGAGATTAATAACGGGGATTATATTTGTATTGTAGGAGAAAATGGCGCCGGGAAATCGACCTTGATTAAGACCTTGGTAGGTCTGATTCCAGCGATTAGCGGCAAGGTCTTGCTGCGCGGTGACATTGATAAGAGTGATATCGGCTACCTGCCGCAGCAACGTGAGATGCAGAAGGATTTCCCGGCTTCCGTATGGGAAGTCGTGCTATCTGGATGCCTGGATAGACTTGGATTTAAGCCTTTTTATGGGCATAAGGAGCGAAAGCTTGCCGCTGATGCTATCCGAGAGCTTGACCTCGAGGATATTAAGAACGAGAGCTTTCGCGAGCTTTCTGGCGGGCAGCGGCAGCGCGTGCTCCTAGCACGCGCCATCGCCGGCTCCAAGAAAGTGCTGGTTCTGGACGAGCCGATCACCGGGCTCGACCCGGTGGCCGCTGCCCATCTGTACCAGCTGCTGAACAGACTGAATCAGAACGGAACAACAATCATAACCATCTCGCACGATATCAGCAAAGCGCTATCCGCGGCCAACAAGCTACTGATAATGAGCGATAAGCCTCACCTGGCTTCAGAAGCGGAGAGGAAGGAGGTTCTAGATGTCTAATATTTCAGAACAACTACACATGTACCTTTCTCACTCCTTCGTCCTGTATGCGCTAATCGTAGGCGTTTCAATAGCCCTCTGCGCAGCTATGGTCGGAGTAACGCTGGTGCTCAAGAGATTTTCATTTATAGGAGACGGACTTTCCCACGTCGCATTTGGCGCGATGACAGTCGGCACTATTATGCACGTATCGAGCAATCTATATGTGACCATGCCAATCACTATACTCGCAGCTATACTGCTGCTTCGAGGCAGCCAGAATAGCAAGGTTATGGGCGATGCCAAGCTGGCGATACTATCAGTCGTATCACTTGCCTTCGGCTATCTGATGATGAACGTATTCTCATCATCGGCAAACGTATCGGGAGACGTATGTACGACATTATTTGGCTCCACATCGATATTGACGCTGACAACAGAAGACGTAATCCTATGCCTAGTAATCTCGGCAATAGTTATAGTTTCCTTCGTGTTTCTGTACAACAGACTTTTTGCTGTCACATTTGATGAGGAATACGCGAAAGCTACAGGCACTAAGACAGAAACATATAATTTAATCATCGCAATCATCATTGCTGTTATAATAGTACTGGGAATGAACCTGGTAGGCTCACTTTTGATATCCGCGCTCATCATCTTCCCTGCTCTATCGGCGATGTGCGTATTTGGAAGCTTCAGAGCAGTAACCATCTGCTCTATAATCCTATCAATAGTTGCAGCCTTGACCGGAATGTTTATATCAATCCTAGGCGGGACTCCAGTAGGAGCAACGATTGTAACGGTGGATGCAATTATGTATCTTATATTTATACTCCTCGGCAAAGTGACTGCTAGAGGATAATTTTACAGAATGCAAAGATGATAAAATGACTAACAACAAAAAGACTAAACTAATTATAATAATAATCACGCTACTGGCTTTTGTATCAATCTGCATTGGAGTTACGCTACATATCGTAGCTCACAATAAGGCGAAGACGGATGGTCATGTTGACATCGACCTCAGTACCATGAGTGCAACAGCAATCTACTCTGAAGTGTCTAACATGATGACAGATCCTAAGAAATACGTAGGAAAAACTATCAAGGTAAAGGGATACTACACCGTAAGCATCGATCCAGGTACTGGCGAGCGCTATACGTACTGCCTGATTCCAGATGCAACCGAATGTTGCCAGCAAGGGCTACTCTTCAAACTCAAGAAAGGTGAAGCTTCGAAGCTACCAGCTGAGGACAAGAAATTTGTCATATCTGGCAAATTCACACTCAAGACGCTACCTGAAGATAAAAACGCCACGTACGTAGAGCTCGAGAATGCCAAGGTGTATAAAGACGGTAAGTAACGTATATAACGCATATAAAGAAAAAGGCTATAGTAAATCATAAATGTACCGACCTCAAGTTAGACCATAATCTAACGATTAGAAGGCCGGTACATTTTCCTATAACCGTTTTTATCACTTATTATTCCATTTTGTTTCTGCGACTCGGCCTTCTCTCGAGGACTTTAATCCTCTTACATAAATCCGAGCAGTGTATCAACAATCGGCACTACTATAACGAACAGAATCGTACTTAATGTTACTACATTAGTCGAGAACTCGACATCACCATCTCCATGGCTTGCTAGGATTGGCAGCACCGCTAGAGCAGGTGCAGCCGCCTGTATAACGAACGTCCTAAATTCATCAACCGGCATATTCTTAGCTGTGAGCATAAGTATTGCAACCATAACTACAGGTCCTAATACGAAACGACCTACTAGGGTTATAATCGTATCCTTATCCAGTGTAATCGTCTTAAGGCCAGCCTTTGCAAGGACTATACCTATATAGATTAGCGACAGCGGTGTTACGATATTTCCTACATATGTAAGCGTGCTAGTAGCAAAAGCTGGTACTGGAATCCTCAAAACGAGGAATACTAGAGCCACTAAGAAACCAACTAATGGCGCTGGAAGCAGCTTCTTCCAGTCGAACTTTTCTGCGCTCTTATGCTTACCCGATTTGCTATCGCTAGACATCAGGTAAACTCCTAAAGTCCAGGTCGAAACGGTATTAGTGATGTAGTATATGAGGAAATATGGCAAAGCCTTGTTCCCAAACAACGCTACATTGAGAGGCAAACCTATGAAAATGGTGTTGGCATTTACAAAGGTATTTATCATCGTGCCCCTGCGCCCCGGCCTTACGTGAAATGCTTTAACTGCAATAAAGGCTGCAACATATCCTAGTCCAAATGCAGCAAATGTGTAGACGAGTCCCTCAGATAGACTAACAAGTTTATCGAAGGTTAGATATTTCATTACTGACACGAAAATAGACGCCGGTAATGCAACATTCATTATTAACCGCGATAAGTTGGAGCCAAAAGACTCTCCAAACCATCCGTGATTCTGTAGAAAGTATCCTAAGGCTATTATCGCAATAATCGGAATAATACTCTGTATAGAGGTGATTAATATCTCCATATCGCTCCTTTCTAGAGCCTAAACCCTTTTATATCCCGTGAAAGCCGGACATAATCCGGCCTTCACGCGAATATTTTAATCTCTAATTTTAGTGCTTTGGATACCACTTCATATCCTGAACAGCCTTGACCATATCCGTTTCTTCAGCACGTGCAAGTCCCTGCTTCTGGGCAGTCTTAGCAACTGCTTCGGCAACTCTAATGGATACATCCGCTACGTACTTGAAAGGAGGTAGCACAGGTGCTCCTGGCTTGCTCATATCAATGATTCCACTCAGTGAGTGAGCTGCAGCCCCAATCATCTCATCTGTCAGTAAGCTTGCCTCCGATGCGAGCATTCCAAGCCCAAGCCCTGGATAGATTAGCGCATTATTAGCCTGTCCAATTACATAGTCAACACCCTTATACGAAACTGTACCTGCTGGGATTCCAGTTGCTACGAAAGCCTTTCCATCAGACCAAGCAATTAAATCTTCCGCAGTGGCCTCTGCAAGTTTCGTTGGATTTGATAGAGGGAAAATCATTGGGCGTTCAGTATTCTCGCACATAGCCTCAACAACTTCCTTCGTAAAAGTATTTGGCACTGTTGATGTTCCAACAAGTATTGTTGGCTTTACTGTCTTCACAACCTCAAGTAAGTCTGTCAGCTTATCTGCGTTAGGATAATCCGAACGCTTCTTAGCAAAAGGTCTCTGCTCAGGAGTCAAATCATCCATATCATCGAAGAGAAGTCCCTGCTTATCCACCATAAAGAACCTCTTGTAAGCATCTTCTTCTGAAAGCCCCATAGTTACCATCTCGCGGAGTACACGTGAGGCAATTCCTGCACCGGCAGTTCCACCGCCAAAGCATAGGTATACCTGGTCAGTAAGTTTCTCACCTGTAACCGCAAGCGATCCGAAGATTCCGCCAAGAGTTACGATACCCGTTCCCTGTATATCATCGTTAAAGGTAGGAATATCCTTACGATATTTCTCGAGAATATTTGCGGCATTTGAACGCCCGAAGTCCTCCCAGTGCAGATACAGCTTAGGGAATAGCTTCTCTGCCGTATTGACAAACTTATCGATGAAGTCATAGTAACGATCACCGCGCACCCTCTCATGGCGATTTCCGAGGTAATTTGGATTATTGCGAAGCGACTCACGGTTAGTTCCTGCATCGATAACTAGTGGTAGAACCGTAGCTGGATCAATTCCTGCCGCGCCAGTGTACACCATTAACTTTCCTACTGAGATATCCACACCATTTGCACCCCAATCGCCAATTCCGAGGATTTCTTCGGCATCGGTTACTACAATCAGTCTTATATCCCTGCCGCCAGCTGCATTTCTAAGAGTTTCCTCAATATGCTCTGGATGATTAATGTCGAGGTAACCTGCATACTGAGGATTTACAAAGAGGTTGCTGTATCCCTCGATAGTGTCGGCAATAGTTGGGTCATAGACAATTGGATTGAACTCTTCTAGATGATGTGAGAAAAGATAATAGAACAGTGTGCGATTAGTATTAAATATTTCCATGAGAAAGAGTCTCTTCTCAAGATCATTAGCCTTGGTCTGAAGCTGAGCATAAGTCTCAGCGGCCTGTTCCTCGATGGTCTGAACGTAAGGTGGCAATAGGCCAATAAGCCCAAGTTCCTGACGCTCCTCTAGAGTAAATGCGGTTCCTTTATTAAGAAAAGGATTATTTAAAATATCATGTGCATTCATAGTCCACCTCCACTTTTTACACCTGTATTAAAATTTACTACATCATATGCCTCTAACTACCCGCTGTAAAGCTTTTACACAATTAAACACGAAAACCACATAAACCAAATGGAGAGCCTAACATCCGTTCAGGCTCTCCGTTTTCATTCTTATTATTCACATCAATTCAATTAGTTCGGTGCTATGCTTCCATCCGGAATGCTAACATCCACACCATTCACTGTAATTCCTTCGCTAATCGGAATCATCAGATAGCTACGGCCATCGATAACCTCCGTCCTAATTCCAAAGGCATGCTCTGGATCCACACTGACATTCACCTCAGGCGTCTCTATCTTAAACTGCCTGCGGTTGATGAGGTTCTCAGGGTTAAAGAATTCTTCCCCTTCAAAATACTGCTTACACGTATCATGGAACTTCTCGATTGCCTCGTCAGAGGTTCCGCTCTTCATGAGAATTTCCTCTAGCTCATTGATGTGAATCTCTGGAGCTTCATCGGATTTTGCTTCCTTAAGTAGATCTATTTTCTCATCTATCTGGATATGAAGTGCCTTCACGATGTCAATATCACATTCATCCTTTAGCGAGTCAGCGAGTGCACTGTCAAATGCATTCTTCTGTGTATTTGCAGCCATCGGTAGCTTTTCTAGGTTGAACACCGCCTTGAGAAAATCGCTATGAACGTCAGCCGAACTCCTCGTATAATAGAGCGCCTGATATATGTTAGTCATCCTGTCATCGAAGGTCGGGAACATGAAGCCCATGTCCGGAGCTCCGAGTATGCTGCCAGTCGATGCACCGCGGAAATTTTTCTCCTCGGCAAGGTATCTGAGTGCACCCTTCGGGTCTTTTACAGGACACAGACAGCAGACGAAATACTCGAACTGATCCGTCGACTCTTCCGACCACTCGTCACTACCGCTATCCTTATATGGCACATCATAGGCATCGGCAGCCAGCAAGATAACGTAACCAGTATCTCCCATATCTACGCTATCGATAATTCTCTGAAATAAAATCTTGCGCATAGTCTCGTTACTGAGATGCGAAGTCCTCAGCGTCTGAAGCAGCCTATGCTCATCGCTATCCTCGACCTGAGCCGTCGAGAACTCAACATCTAGTAGATTCCTGCCTAGTGCGCCAGACAGCACCTTCTTTAGAGTCTTCATGTACATCTCGCGCTCTTCATTTTCCATGAGCATCGTCGGCGAATCCATGTACGTGATAATCTCTCGCGCAGCATTGACGTAGCAACCATAAATATGCCCAAAATTGTTCGTATCCGGGCTAAATCTCTTCTTAATCTCTCTAATTTCCTTGCGATTCATCTTGTCTCCTATACAAAATAGTCTTGTTTATAATTGTTGAGTACCGCCTAGCGAGTATGCGAATACTTATAATCATCTACGGTTATATTTCTTCAGAAATTTTCAGGTATTTCTTAATTTCATCTCCGTTACTATATTAATCGATGTAGTGAATGAATATGCCGGGTTTTCCATTATTAACACCTTCCCAAGCAAATTCTTCAGGCAATTCTTCACGTGAGCACGTGCATACTTCAATCATATAAAGACCTACATTATCTTTGTTGTTATCATCCTTATCACAAAAATCTATGTATCCAATATATTGCCTTTTGCTGTTTAGAGAAAATGTGCATTTCCCAATAATACTAAAAGGTTGGACATTAATAGAACCATCCGTTACTTTAGAACTTACTCGTACACTTTTGATTATTTTCCCATCAAATACATTAAAAAGTTCATCTATCTTGCCATCTAAATCTTCGATATTCTTTTGTGCACTCTTTGAGAAAAGGTTCTTTAACCCTTTTTTATCCTTTTCATTAATGCATTTAACGACTTTTTTATTCATTGCATTCATCTGTGCATCTTCATATGCAGTTTCTTCGCTTAGCCGTTGTTCACGACTTTTACAGCCTTCAAGACAGAACGCAGCTGATAAAATCATTAGTAGACATAGCATAGTAAGCGTTGCTTTTTTCATTGTATCCTCCAACCAATCAGCTAACTTACTTATTATCGCTGAGTTCCATCTTTGTTATAGATGAATATACCATAGTCGTCCTCACTGCCATCCATATGGAAACCTTCAGGTACCTCATCTTTTGAGAAGGTCAATAAATCTAATTGAAATATGCCCTCTTTCTCCTTATTCTCATCATCTATATCGCATATGTCGATAAGTATTATATACTTATCACCACTTTTTAGTTTAAGATGGTATTTACCATAGATATGCAGGGGTTGCGCATCTGCAGATCCTTCAAATGCTGGACTAAGACCTTTTGCGCTTTCTATTTTATTCCCATTGAAAGCACCTATCAGCTGGTCAAGTTTCCCATCTAAATCCTCAATATGTTTTTGTGCGTCCTTTGAGAAAAGCTTCTTGAGACCCTCTTTATCCTGTTCGTTTATACACTTGATGACTTTATTTTTCATCTTGTTCATCTGTTTTTCTGTATAAATCTCTTGATCTGCCATTTCATCTGTTCTGCTTTTGCAGGCTGTTAGGCAGAATGCTATTGATAAAATTATCAATAGACACATTACAACACTTATCAGTTTCTTCATTTTGTCACCGCTATTATAGATTAATTGATGTAGTGGATGAATATGCCTGGTTTTCCACTATTAACACCATCCCACTTAAAGCCACTTGGAAGCTTATCTTCGGTGCAGGTTATAATCTCTATCATATAAAGTCCAACGTTCTCTTTATTCTCATCATCCATAGAGCAAAACTGTACCCACATCACATACTTCTCGCCATTGTTTAGATTAATCGTGTAACTACCGTAAATATTAATAGGTTGTGTATTAGAATCGCCACTAAACCCTGGCTCTTCACCATCAATGCTTTTAATTTTTACACCATCAAATATGTTTATCAGATTATTAATCTTGCCATCTATTTCTTCTGAATTCTCTTGTGCGCTCTTTGAAAACAGTGATTTTAAACCTTTCTCATCCTTATTATTTATGCATTTTACAATTTTCTTATTAACTGCATTTATTTGCTTTTCTGCATAAATCTCTTGGTCAGCCATTTCATCGGTTCTGGTTTTGCAACCCGCAAGACAAAATGCTGTTGAGAGAATAATCAGTAGACATAGTATGCTACAAGTTGTTTTTTTCATAAAACTGCTCCTCATATGTCTATTGAGTGGAATTTATTTTTTTGGATAGTTTTGCAAAGTATAAACAAATACCCCATAGTCATCTTTATTACTCCTCATTCGAAACCCCTCAGGTATTTCATCTTTAGAGAAAGTAAGTAATGTTATTTTAAACAATCCCTCTTTTTCTTTGTTATCATCATCTATATCACATATATTTATAAGGATTATATATTTATCCCCATTATCCATCTTAAGATGATACTTGCCATATATGTGCAACGGTTGCGTCTGTTCAGACCCCTTAAACGCAGGTTCTTTACTGTCCACACTTTCAATTTTATTTCCATTAAAAGCACCTATAAGCTGGCCAAGTTTCCCATCTAAATCCTCTATGTGTTTTTGTGCATCTTTCGAAAAGAGCTTCTTAAGACCTTCCTTGTCCTGTTCGTTTATACACTTGAAGACTTTATTTTTCATCTTGTTCATCTGTTTTTCTGTATAAATCTCTTGGTCTGCCATTTCATCTGTTCTGCTTTTGCAGGCTGTTAGGCAGAATGTTGTTGATAAAATCATTAGCAGGCATAGTAATGCACATGTTAATTTTCTCATTGCACCGCACCTCGTTCAGCTATTAAACAACATTTATTTCTTTGGATAGTTTTGAAGAGTATAAAGGAATATTCCATAGTCATCTTGATATGCTCCACCACTAAAATCTTTAGGTGATTCTTCTCTACTGAAAGTTCTCAATTCTATTTGAAAAACACCTTCTTTATCCGACTCTTCATCATTTTTATCGCATAAGCTAATATATATTCGATACTTTTCTTTACTGTTAAGCACAAGGTGATATTTTCCATAGATATGCAGGGGTTGTGTCTGAATTGAACCCTTAAAGTTGGGTCCAAGACCTTTTGCACTTTCAATTTTATTTCCGTTAAAAGCACCTATAAGCTGGTCAAGTTTCCCATCTAAATCCTCTATGTGTTTTTGTGCATCCTTCGAAAAAAGCTTCTTGAGACCTTCCTTGTCTTGTTCATTTATACACGTGATGACTTTATTTTTCATCTTGTTCATCTGTTTTTCTGTATAAATCTCTTGATCTGCCATTTCATCTGTTCTAGTTTTACAGCCTGCAAGACAGAACACAGTTGATAAAATCATTAGTAGGCATAGCATAACAAGTGTTGATTTTTTCATTAATCTACTCCTTTATGCAAAAGAGTGTTCATTATTATTGTGCGTTCTCTAAAGTGTGTATGGATAAGGCGTAGTCATCTTTATAAACTCCACCATGAAAGCCTTTAGGAGTCTCCTCTTTAGAAAATGTCCTCAAATCAATTTGAATCAACCCTTTCTTATCAGGATTTTCATCATCCCTATCACAAAAACTAATAAATAAAGTGTATTCTTTTCCATTACTAAGTTTAAGGACATAATCCCCATATATATGCAGGGGTTGCGCATCTATAGAACCTTCAAAGTCCGTTCCACTTCCTTTCTCACTTTCAATTTTATTCCCGTTAAAAGCCCCTATAAGCTTGTCAAGTTTCCCATCTAAATCCTCTATATGTTTTTGTGCGTCCTTCGAGAAAAGCTTCTTAAGACCCTCTTTGTCTTGTGCGTTTATACACTTGATTACCTGATTTTTAGTTTTATTCATCTGCTTATCAGTATACTTATCAAGATTGAACATTTCATCTGTTCTGCTTTTACAACCTCCAAGACAGAATATTGTCGATATAATCATGAGCAGACACATCATAGCACACATTATTTTCTTCATTGCACACCTCTTTACCACCTGTAATAAATAGTTTTATTTTTTTCATCGATACATATACCGTACAGTTCTGTTTTATCCCCATATTTATCTACAAACGCCTCCCATAGTTCAGGCTCTTTACTGAAGTCAATCATCCCTTCAACTATAAGATTTTTATAATTGACATCTTGGTATTCAGGATTGAATCCTGTTATCCACCACTGCGGATCTCCAGGTTCGTATTTCATTATCTGCCTTCCAGACTTGTCATACAGAGATAGCTTCATTATGAGTTTACTGTCTTGATATGTGAGTTTGTGGTAACCATTGCCTCTGTATATTCCTGTTTCAGCACCAGCTCCTAGACCATAGTAATCACCTTTCCACATCCAGAGAACATAATCATTGCCATTACTTGAAAACTCCATTTTTTTAGGCTTCGCAGACGTAAACGACTTAAACACATAGTCATAGGTATCATTGTAACCAAAATGTCTTTGTATACAGTTTCGCCTAGCGTGATATACACCATTAGAGTCCCTATCCATATTAAGGGTTGCACCTATAGCCTGTTCTCCTATCCTTGATTTAGATAAGGCCGCTGCGTAATCACTTGCATTTGTCGATGAAAATCCTGGAATTGGAGTCTCTGCTAGTTCTCGCGATTTAGACAATAACCAGTTCTTTCCCTCTGGGTTGCCCTGCAAGATTCCAGTCCATCCGAGGAAATCGAATGTATCATCAACTACAGTTTCTACGATTGGGAATGCTCCATTTCTATCAACCATTATTAGCGGCGACGCAAGGCAGTAATTGTATGGATTCATCGCGAGAGGCTTAGTGATACTGCCATTAACGATATCTTCGCCTGCAAATCTTCCTGCATCAGGCATATACTCTCTTGCTTGTGCAAAGTACGTCCCACTTGCTACGTCTTTGCGATACCCCGTATAAGCGAATGGCTGTATGCTTTCTCTATCCATGCCACTTAGCTCGTTACCAAATTCATCATATGCGTAGCTCTCTATGAGTGCATTATCAGCACCCACAAGGTGCATTGGTGTTCCCTGCATATCCGCTAGATAATAGTATTCTTCATCACCTTTCATAGCTAGCGGGATTGAATCTTCCCATATAAAACGCTGATTCATGCCATTTCGCTTTCTCTGAATCAGATTGCTGTGCTCCTTAGAGTGGTCAACTATATACTCGGTTTCTACATTCCCAATGAGCTCCTTTATCCTCTGCCCAGCCGCATCGTACATGTATTCTGACACGAGACCGCTACTATCTATTACTTTATCAAGCCTATTTGCTGCGCCATATACAAATCTCTTAGATGTGTTTCCATCAACACACATGCCGGTGATATTTCCACGTCTGTCGTATGTATATGTTGTTTCTGATTCTGCTTCTCTCTTGGATATAAGTTGGTCTGCTTCATTGTATGAATATATAGTTTCAATGCCATCTGAAGCCTTCCTCATCCTATTGCCGAAATCATCATACTGATACTCCCTAAGCACCTTCGAGTCTCTTGCTACTTCTATCAGCTTGCCTGTTGCATCGTATTTGTAGTTAAAGGAGCCACTGTATTCGCTTGATTCTCTTCTCTCCTTTTCTATACACGACACATTCCCTCTTATATCGTACTCATAACGCTGCCTATCTATGATTCCTTTGTCATTAGCATGAGTCAACATCTGCAGTCTGCCGATATTATCGTACTCATATGACGTGCTGCTGCCATTAGGCATAGCACGCCTTGCCAGTCTATTCAGATTATCGTAATGATATAAAATAGAACTTTCTTCATCCATGATTTCAGCAAGTCTGTGTTTGTTATCATACCTATAATGTGCCGTAGAACCATCAGGGTAAGTAAGGCTTGTCCTTTCACCTGATTTGCCATACCCATAGCTTACGACCTGTCCATCTGGGTAAGTCTCCTTTGTCATTCTTCCTACGCAATCATACTCGATTAGTGATGCCCCATTTGGAGTTTCTGTCTTCGTAGTTTTTCCAAGCAAATCATATGCGAATCTTGCAAAATTTCCATCCGCATAGATAATCTCAGTTATTTTATCGAGCGAGTTATACTTAGTCTTGGTTACAAACCCGTCTCTGTCAGTCTTTTCAATCAGTCTACCTTTTGCATCGTACTTAAAAGATGCAGTGTCACCAATTGGATTAATCGACTTGGTCACCCTTCCCATCAAATCTCTTACATACTTCATTACACGAGATGCATTTTCTCCCTTAGAGATGCGGCGTACTTCAGTGATTTGATCCATGTCATCATAATCATACTCTACTTCGTTGCCGAGCTCATCCGTAACCTTAATGAGCATACCCGAAAGCGAGTACTCGTAAAGCGACTTTCCTCCGTCTGCATTTATCTTAGACGTTACGTTATTCATGGCATCATAGGTGTATGCTGTCCTCTCTCCATTTTCACCTTTGACCTCAATAAGTCTATTTATGCAGTCGTACTTATAATATCTCTTGTAATTATTCACATCTGAGTATTCAGTGATATTTCCTGCAGGATCAACAACGAAGTCCTCTGACGCGCCATCTGGATGAATTATGCGTTTCAAAACACCACCAGGATAATACTCATATCTGGTAGTACATCCTGAACTATCAGTTCGTGATGCTATTCTGCCGATTGGCGTGTACTCATACTTTTTACTATTCCCAAGAGGGTCGATTTCTTCTATTAGCTGATCTGCTGCATCATATATGAATGAATACTCATTTCCGCCTCGATCTGTGTATTTTATTATATTTTCTGAACCATCATAGCAGAAATTCTCTTCAGATCCATCCGGGTATCTCGCACTAGTGAGTCTATTTATTCCGTTGTATTCATACTCCGTTACATTTCCAACCTCATCCGTCTCCATGATAAGGTTACCCATGCCATCATACGCATAGGCATGTCTCCCTCCTTCAGGGTCAATCTGCAGAATCAGCCTATTATTCTTATCATATTCATAAGAAATGCATCCTCCATTAGGAAGTATTTCTTCCTTGAGGTTCCACATTTCATCATATGTATATGTTGTGATTCTACCGAGCGGATCTGTTTTTTCAGACGGAAAACCTAGGCAGTTATATTTGTATGTTGTCTCTGCACCGTTTGGAGCAGTTTCTTTAATCATTCTGCCTAATTTATCATATTCAAAAGTGATGCTGCTCTTATCTGGCTGGACTACTGCAGTTATATTACTGTCATCATCGTATGTAATTTGCCTTGCATTGCCATTAGCATCTATGGTGCCTGTTAGCCTGTTGATAGCGTCCCATTCATATGTTTGCTTTCCGCCTCTTTCATCACAAACTTCAACTACATTATCTCGTTCATCAAAGCTGAATGATGTAATGCTTCCTTCAGCATTCATAATCTCGCATACATTGCCATTTTTATCATGTCTAAAGAAAGTCTTTCTACCAAGACCATCTTCAGTAACGATTAGTCTTTCACCAAAGATACTATACTTGTTTTTAACTTTAAGTTTACCGTCAACGACGAGCTTTTCTGGTTTACCTTTGCTGTCATACTCTATTATTGTTTCTGTTCCAACTGGATCTATTACTTTTATTACATCCCCATTTTCATTGTACAGAAATTCCCGTCTGCCGCCGTTTTTATCAACAAATGCAGTTCTTTTGTCTTTCTTGTTGTAGCTGAAACATTCTTCGGCATCACAATACTCATTTTTGATAGTCCTTAAACGACTATCATTATAGTGATAGCTCACTGCACCATTACGCTCAGTTTGCACGGTTCGACCTCTATCGTCATCATATTTATATGACATAGAGCTCTCATCTGGGAAGGTTTGGCTTATTACCCTTCCATATGAATCATATTTATTTGTGATGGTAGTTACATTATCTGCGTTAACAATCTCAGACAGATAGCCGCGTGAGTCGTATAAATACTTGTACTCGCCTCCATTTGGCATTATTACTTTTGAAAGCGCACCTTTTTCATATTCATATTTAACTGTACGTCCTGTGTGATCAGTCACAGCATCTATCATGCGCTCAGTATTATACTCTAGCGCATATCCTTCACCCGATGATTTTCTAATGCTAACGAGTAATCCATCTTCATACGACAAGTCGATAGATGTGCGATTTTTGTCTTTTCTTTTTATATATTGGCCTTTGAAGTTAAATATGTATTTTGTACCAGCTTCGGTCTCATATACATATCCTGAGCTACTTTTCCTTAGCTTTCCAAGGCTTGCGCCAAAATTAACCACACCTTCATCTCCTATGAAGGTAAATGATTCCTCTCTGCCATCCTCTCTAATAATCTTAGCGCTTTCCTTACCTGCTACATTTCTTTCTACTAGTAGTTTTACTTCAAAGCTATGATTCCACCTATTTCCAAACGCCCCTTTATATGTGTTTATCGAATTATAAAATCGCCCAAATACTAGAGGCGACTTGCCATCAATAACTAAGTCATCCTTTTCATAAATAAAATTACCAGATGATAGGTTTACTGGATCTTTACTAAAGGCATGAGTAATATCATATTTGCCCTTTGCATTTTCTAGGGCCTTTGCGGTTGCTGTATTGATCGCTTCATCAATTTCTTTTATCCAATTCTGATTCGCAGGCAAGTTGAAACCATTAGCTGTTGAGGTCGCTAATGCCGATAATCCTGTATTCATAAGTGAAATCAAATTGCCATATTCGAGGAATAAGTCTTTGGTAGCAGCCTCTATTTCATCTATTTTCCTAATTTTATTCTCTAGAACATTTATTACATTGAGTTCAACTTCTTTAGAATGCCTCAAAGTATTCATCGTATTACTAACGACCGCACTTATATCTGGGATAGATATCATCAATAACATGTACAAAAGCAACGATGTATCTATACCTTTAATAATATTTTTATGCTTACTTATATCATCATTGATATCATCTTCCCTTAAGATCTCATCACCTACAGCATCTATCAATGTATTGCAGTCAGTTTTTACAATATCACCAAGAGAAGAAAGTCCATGTATTATCTTCTTAACTCCCATCATGTGCGTGCAAGCATGTCTATACCAGTTACCACTTAAATTTCCATTTGAAGTAAAGCTATCTAAGGTAGAATTAATTTTCTCTGTAGCTTCTGTAACCTTGGAAATTCCTTTTAACATGCTGTCACACTGCATTTTTATGCACTGAGGATTTACGACTCTTCCGCCCATACATTCTCCCTCTATTTATATCTCAGATCATCATTAATGGCTTCCAATTTATTTCTACTTTTTGTCTTTGATTCTTTTATTTCAGCAATCAGGTTTTCAAATAGTCTTTCACTATCACGCATACTTAAATTTGCCTCATCTAGTAAATTCACCATTTCCTTATCATATGAATACTTTTCACGTTGCTCTTCAAGCACCCCTATGTTTCTATGCGTTTCATAAAAACAATCTTCGTTATCTTTGATTTTTTTCTCTGCCGCTTCAAGCTCTTCTATCTGTTCTTCAAGCTTTTTTCTTGCATTCAGCAATTCACTTCTATCATCTACACTCATTATAAAATCCTTATTCTACTTTACAGCCTTGCGATTATGTCTTCCTGCAAACTTTTTTGCTGTCTTTGAATCCCATTGTGCAAACAGCGAGTCGGTTTTAAATAGCTTTGCAGAATCGTCAGCAATCTGCTCCTTAAGCTTGTTTACCACTTTAGAAAAATCTTCATACAATGTCTGAGCACTTGCAACTGCAGTTAGTGTCGACTCTTCATCTCTCTGAAGCGCATCTACCATTACCAGCGTGGATCCCGCACTTAAACTAGCCGCGGTGTTCGCCACTTCACCTTTTACAATTTGTATATCAGCCATAATATTCCCTTCTTTCATAGCAATTCTATATTACTAAGATATATCATCTATATTCTATCTAAAAAACTTCCCCACTTCATCCTTGTACACGAAGTCCGTAATACCTCCGCAGTCCTCGCACTTGGACGAGCGGCAGCCAAAGCCTTGGCCGTATTTACCAAATCCCACGCGCATTTTATCTGATCCGCAAAATGCACATATCTCATTATATCCCATCTCGCGGTTACACGCATCGCCAGAGCCTCCTCGGACATCTACCGGCAGATGCTTGCCTTCATTTGGCAGAGCCTCTGTATCTGTCTCGTTAAAACTGGAAACCACGCTATTTAGCTCATTTTCCGTCATGACCCATCTTCCATCTGCCATGTTTCTCCCACCTCTCTATGGATTAATGCGCTGTGTTGTGTTAATATAGTGCACATATTAATTTTATATTACATTTCAGAAATATCAAGGAGAACACATGCTCACAGGCAAGCAAAGAAGTTATCTAAAGGGGCTCGCGCAGAAGATCGAGCCGACTGTATATATTGGCAAGGCTGACCTCACGGAGAACATCGTACGCTCTATCGACGAAAATCTTACGGCGAATGAACTTGTAAAATGTCAGATTCAGGAAGGCTCACTTCTCGACCCTACCGAGGTGTGCAGCGAACTTGCGGAGACTCTTCACGCTGAGTTCGTCGCAGCAATTGGGCGCCGCTTCGTGCTATATAGAAGGGCGAGAAATCCTAAGAATGTAAAAATCGAGCTGCCGAAGGCACCTCACAAGTAGTTTTTAAATATTTTTATATATTAAATATTTAAATTGATAGAAACATATATACATACGGAAATAAAAGCATAGCACTTAGCGCCCATCTTCGGGATGCTAAGTGCTTTTACAGTTATAGTCCGATCTCGTCAGCAATCTCGCGCATAGCTTCCAGCGAAATGTCTATAAACTCATCGAAGCTAACTCCGATTTCCTCGATAGCCGCCATGTACTGTCTGTTCGCTCCTGCTGCAAATCTCGTTTCCTTAAACCTTTTATTTACCGACTTGTGCTTAACGCTCGCAATCTTCTTATCTGGGTAAATCTGCGCAACAGCCTTGCAGAATCCGCTCATCGGGTCAGCAGCAAGGAGTGCAATCTCTAGTGTGGATTTCGCAACAACGCCAGACTCCGGGTTATGTGCGCAAATAGCCTGTGCCATAACCGGCTCATCGTAGCCTTCGTCCTTTAGAATCTGCGCCGAAACCGGTCCGTGAGTGGACATGTCTGTACGCCAGTCAGCCGTCTCCTCATCTAGGTCGTGCAGCAAGCCGCAGATACCCCAAAATTCTATCTCGTCAGGAGCAAGCTTCTTTGCAAGCCCCCTCATTATCGCCTCAACCGCGTACGAATGCGTGATGTAGTTCTCTCCCTTTACATATTTATGTAGCAGCTCATTAGCCTGCTCTCTAGTAATGTGCTCGCTCATTTTGTTTCTCCTTTTGCAAATATATTAATCTAAATTTTAACACAAACCGCTTGTGTTGACTATATATCGCACTTGACTGATTTAATGACATACAATAAGATAGTGTGTACGCAAATTCGCAATCACTTAGTCGTGCATAAATCGCACGCATGTATATATATTTAAATGGAAGAAACAGAAATGGAAAAAGCAGTACATAATAAGAACAAGGGCATCTTGCTGATAGTCACTTCAGCATTTTTCTTCGCCCTCATGGGAATATTCGTCAAGCTCTCGGGTGACCTGCCAGCTGTGGAAAAAGCATTTTTCAGAAACCTAATCGCCGCCATCATCGCTGCAATCGTACTGATCAAGGACAAGCAGCCGATACAAATCGGGCGCAAAAACTACATGCCTATGTTCGTACGAGTGACTGCAGGCACTATAGGAATCCTCGGAAATTTCTACGCAGTGAGCCACATAATGGTTGCTGACGCCAGTATGCTCAATAAGCTATCGCCATTTGCGACGATTATATTTTCGATCATCCTCCTCAAAGAGGTTCCCAAGCGATACCAGGTCTTCTGCCTAATGCTCGCCATGACTGGTGCCCTGTTCGTAATCAAGCCAGGCTTCTCGGGAAATCCTATAGGTATGGCCGCTGGTCTTATCGGCGGTGTTGGCGCAGGCCTCGCATACACTATGGTACGTATGCTCGGCTCTAACGGAGTACAGCGGGCGGTCATCGTCTTCTGCTTCTCAGCCTTCAGCTGCCTAGCGATGGTCCCGCTGATAGTGCTGAAATATCATGCCCCGATGAGCCCATATCAGATCCTCATGCTTCTCTGTGCAGGCTTTGCTGCTGCAGGCGGTCAGTTCAGCATCACAGGTGCATATCGCTATGCCCCTGCAAAGGAAATCTCAATCTACGATTATTCGCAGATTATCTTCACAACTGCGTTAGGATTCATGGTGTTCGGCGAAATCCCAGATATCTATAGTTTTATCGGATATGCGATTATAATAACGGCTGGTACGATAATCTTCTTCAAGTCGAAGAAAGAACAGTAGGCAAATTAAAATTAGATAAGAGAATGCCGCGCTGCCCGAGTGGGTGGCGCGGCGTTTTGAATTATTATTTTATTAAATATTATATCCCCACTTCTTGAGTAGTTACATCTACCTCTTATACCTCGGCGTCTCGAGCTTAACCGGTTCAGGATTTAGAAGCACCCACTTAGTCGCCAGCTCACACAGTCTATCTAGTGAATCCTCATTAAAATCACCTCTAGGACTTATACTTGAAGCCAGGCTCTTAGCCTCTTCGAGTTCCGCCTCAGGCAGTGATACCCCAGTTGCTACATGCTTTACGAAATCGTCTAGCATCATGCGATAATCTCGGTTCCAGTTGCAGCCACCATTTCTATTCATCTCGTCCTGAACACGGCCAGCAATTCTCACAACCTCGCCTTGAAGAGTCTCTGCTGCACCATGTGAAGGTATCAGGAGTTCCCAGAGCTCTGCAAACTGTTCCTTCCAAGTGTGCCCTTCTACTACAATCGGAGATACACCGTCGTGGATCTTGCGAGCCTTTACTGGCTCTACATCAAATAGCTTGTAAAGCTTGGCAAGTCCCGTATCTATCTCATCTACGTAATCTGGGTGGAAGCTTCCTCTATGGAATTCTACATCCTCACCAATTTTTCTCACATACTCCTTGACCGCAGGCGTCACCTCAGCTCCTGCATCTACTAGAATTTCAGCAACTTTCGCGCATCTTCCTATATCTATTCCTCGGCATGATATAAGCGCCTCCTCGAGTGGTGTTCGTTTCCATATATTGTCCCTAGCATTTAGGTCAACTCCTTGCTCGACGAGCAGCTTTACATTATCTGGTACGTATCCAGCTGCAGCGTTGTGAAGCGGGGTGTTTCCATAATTGTCTGGCTTAGCAACGTCACCCCCTAGTTCAAATAGCACCTTAACCACCTTCGCATTATTTCCAGCGTGAAAATTAAGCGGAGTGCGTCCGTAAGAGTTCAGTGTATTGACATCAAGCCCTTGTTCTACAAGCCAAGGTATGATTTCGGCTGGGATTCCATAGTGATGTAAAGCAGTATTGAGGTCACAGCGGCCTGCATAAGCTGTAATCTCGCATTTGTCGAATACCGCCTTTATCTCGTCAATATCACCTCTACGCAGTATCTCGTAGAAGTCGCTAGGTAACGTCTTTCTCTTTTTCTTAGCCATGTGTCCCTCCTATTAGTCCAATAGCTCAAATGAACCACCAGCATCTACTCTAAAAGTCTTCGAGTAGAATATAGTCATCGCATCTACAAGGTGCTTCGTATCCCTTGCGCCTACCGTTTCGTAGCACGAATGCATCGCCAGCTGTGCCAGCCCAATATCTACAGTGTTAAGCGACACGTGAGCATTCGATACGTTCCCTAGTGTGCTGCCGCCTCTTGTGTCTGATCTATTTGTAAATACCTGAACAGGTATATCATTCGACTCGCAGATGTCACGGAAAACCGCACAGCTCACGGCATCTGTCGTGTAGTGCTGTGCCGCGTTGAACTTGATTACTATGCCTTTATTTATCATAGGTCTATTTATAGGATCTGCCTTCTCGGGATGATTTGGATGCACTGCATGCGCGTTATCTGCACTCACCATGAAGCTTGAAGAAACCACCCTATAGTGTCCCTCTTCATCCTTGCCTGAAGCGAGCGAGATGCGCTTCAGCACCTCCTCTAGGAAAGTGGAATCAGCGCCCTGCTTGGTTAGAGAACCAGTCTCTTCATTGTCGAAAACCGCTAGAACTGGGACGCTGTGTGAATTCTTCGCGGCTATGAAGCCCTCAAGGCATCCGTACGCACACTGCAAATCATCTAGGTGTGGCGCTGAGATGTACTCCTCGCTGCCTCCCCATACCTTACCCTTATCTCGAACGTATAGGAATAGGTCATGCGAGATTATATCGGAATCTGATACGCCAGCAGACTCTGCTATAATTCTCATAAATGAACCCTTTGCCTCATCTGCCGAGCCGAGAACTGGGAGCATGTCAACCTGTGCGTTCCACGTCTGGCCTTTGTTAGCATCGCGGTTCATGTGAATTGCGACATTTGGAATGAGCAGCAAATCCCTATCCACGTTGACTAGTCTAACCTCGTACTTGTTACCATTTTTTACGATTATCCTGCCAGCAACGCTCAGTGGTCTATCGAGCCACGGAGCCATGAGCATGCCACCATAGCCTTCGACATTGAGCTTTACATATCCGTTTTCAACGATTTCAGGATTTTCCTTAACCTTAAACGCTGGTGAATCTGAATGAGCAGCGCTGATCATAAAGCCAGTAAAATCAAAAATCGGAGTCCTAAACGCAATTATACTCGAATCATTTCTGACCACGAAGTACTTCCCGCCTTCTGAAAGCTCCCATTTTGCAGACTCTGCAAGCTCAGTATAACCTTCCGCTTCAAGCCTCGCCTTAATATTAGCTATCGCATGAAAAGCTGTCGGCGACTTATCTAGAAACGATATGAGCTCTTTATTATAATCTGTCATCGAATTCTCCCTTTGTGTATCAGTGTTTCTCGCTAGCATTTGGCGCTACGTATCCTTCGCCTTACTACTAGCGCGATTTATCTATAACTTAATTTCATTACAAGCAGTATATCACAGCATCACTATTTCTTCTTCATTACATAACGCTGATTCCTGCTAGTCGCCTTGCCTGGAATCGTCATCTCTATAATCTCGTCCTCTATCGCAGGCTGCAAATAGTTCTCTCTAAAAGACTTTCTCGACTTTAAGCCAAGTGCACCCATGAGCTGCACGGCTGTATACGGTATATCAAATTCCATAGTCTCCATTAGTCTCTCTACCTGAGCAGTGGTATTTTCATACATTGCAGCGGGTTTACTCAGCACTTCCCCGAGCACCGCATCTAGTCGCTTCAGCATGAACATTATGAACTCATCAGAATCGCCATTCTTATGGCATCTAGCAATCACTTCATAATACTCGCTTTGGAAGTTTTTAATCTGACTCTCAAGTGGTACATACTGAAAAAGTTCACGCCAATCATATAGAAGTGTAGTCTGCCATAGCCTAGCCATCCTACCATTTCCATCTGCAAAAGGATGAATGAATACAAACTCATAATGAAATACAGATGACATAATCAGAGGGTGAACGTTTTCTTTCTCTCGGTTCATCCATTCAAATAAATCGTTCATCTGTCCAGTTACGAGCTTCGCTGTTGGCGCCATGAATATACATCTATCTCCGTCAAAAACACCTTCTTCACCACTTCTGAATTTGCCACATTCCGGCACAAGTCCGTCGGTCATTACTCCATGCATACGTTTTAAATCTTCCATATTAAATGGATTGATTTCTCGAATAGCTTCGTATGCGCGATATGCATTTTGAACTTCTTTAATCTCGTCACGGTTCCCGATGACAGTTCTGCCATCAATTACGTCTCTGACCTCAGCAAGAGATAGCGAGTTTGCTTCGATTGCAAGTGACGAATGAATAGACCTTATCCTGTTACTTCTCCGCAGATTCGGATGGGTGCTCAATGTATGATAGCCTTGTATCTTACCGACTTTCTCAGAGATATCACTTATTAACTTGAGCATTTGTTCCGTTATGTTATATGGTGGTTTGTACATCTGGGTGCTCACTTTGGCTTAATCATCTTGGGTGTTAACTTAGGTGTTTTCTTGAGTGTATCATAGCATCGCATATTTGTAAATATAGAAAACCCGCACCACTATACCACTAGCAGTGCGGGTTTTAACCTCTGAACTATTTATCTAATCCAGCTTTTCTTAAACGCCTTCTCTCCTGCAAATTCCTCATATAAAAGAACCCAATCGAATGAACCGTAATTGCTGCGATTGTCGCCGTAGTTATGTGTAGAACTGCCGCGTCATTATGTGCAAGATTATAGCTCGCAACACTGCCAAATAGGAAAATCCAAAGCTGAACAGCATAGTACTTCGCATCAAAGCTAAGGTGTGGCTTGCTGTACATGTTATTTGCAATAACCGCCCACTGTAACATGAAGATTCCTGCATACATGAAAAGGGTGACAAAATGCACGTTCGCATCGTTGTGACTTATAAAACTCATCGATACGGTAATCATAATCAGCCCGATATAAATCGGGTAATGGCTGTACATGAGGAACATTCCATTCGTATCCGCGTGTTCGTCGATGCTGTGATTGAGCACGCTGAAATAATACATGAATAAGCATGCAACTATCGTGAAGTAAAGGACTGAACTAAGCGTAAAGGTCTTGAGCGTGAAAAAAGGGGCGATTCCCATGATCATCTCACCTAGATTTATAATTGTAAGTAGGGAGATTCTCTCAACGAGGTGCACGAAATTTATATCGATACGCTCAAACCTCCTTCTGAAATAAATCGGCATAAGGAACGTCACGATAATCGTCACTAGATATATGTAAATGCCTATCGCTATCGGGAAGTGACTCGCCGCAAGCATACCGAACACTCTTACCCCCGTCACCCCGAGGAAGCCACGGATTGAAATGCGCTCTGCTTTTGTAAGCCCATGACTGTAATACTGCGCAAAGTACTGCACGAACAGCACGAATGAGAGTGATGCGATGGTCCAGCACAGGTAGTCAAAGTGGTCGTGCCAATCCTCGACAATCATGCCCGCAAACACCAGCAGGATCATCATCTTAACGAACATTATCGAGAGGTTAAGAAATGAATTTTTTCCATACTGATTCGTGAACACAGTCTGAAGCATCCACGCATCAACTAGCACGAACGTCGTCATAATGAAGGCAAAGAATGCCTCCCCACCTACAACGCCACCGTGCAGATGATGAATCAGCTCAGTCGTCTTCGAGATAGCATATACGAACACTAGGTCATAAAAGAGCTCGGTAAATTCGACATTTTTGTGCTTGATAGTGGATTTAAGCATATTACTCCTTATAAAACAAAAACCGTATAGCCTTTTTCTTAACTATACGGGTATTCCGACGTGCCGTCAATGTGCGGAGACTAGAACATTAGTGTTTCCAAAATATCAATATTGCTAGCCGCTCCTTTGTACCACTTTGTATTTTCCTATTAAATCGCTTTTATTAAATTTTTTTAATGATAGTATGAGCTTAGGAAGCATTTACATCAATTATTGAACCGGAGGTGCCCTATGTCATCAAACACTAACCGTCGTTATCGTAAGCCACTTAGCTTTACATTCATATTTGTTGTAATGTTACTTCTTATATTTGCTATCTTGCAGATTGCATCTAGACCAACAGCAGATAAGGATCGAGTAACAAATGCGACCGACATCAAAGTTATGGTGAAAACAGCTGACGATTCTAGATCAGCTATCGTCAAGACTTATGAATTGGATAAATTTACGAAGCTATCAAAATCAAAGCAGATGAAGATCATAAGTTCAACCTGCGGCAAAGTCGAAGGTGATGCTCCTAATGTTTCCCTCAAGAGTAAAGACACTTCACATATCAAGATCCATTTTCAAGATAAGAAGTCTAAGGCGAAAACACCTGAGATTGACAGCATAACTCTCTACACAGCAGCAGGAATGCCAGTAAATCCAAAAAAGAGACAAGATATCGGGGTGCTCTACAATTACGGCCATAAGACTGATGAACTGAGCATGTATCTGTCAGAATTTATACCAGCAGATAAACTGACATTCCGCGATTCAGATAGTACCAAAACGGATGATGCTGCTAGCGAAAGTAGTAATGATTCCACTGATGAAGAAGACCTCATCTGGTTCTGTATCTTCGAAATCAAGTACTCTATCGGAAGTAAAAAATATGTGACGTATACTGCGGTTTCGGTGGGGGAATAGACAGTAAAAAAGCGCCAAATGGCGCTTTTTCTATCATCTATAGATTTGATGGTTTATCGATTACCGTCGCTTTAATTGCATCAGATACAGTTTTTTTATGGAGCTTCTTCATAGCTAAAAACTTAAGATTGGTCTCAAGGTTTTCTCCAAACCGATCTCTCTGCTCTTCTGTTTCTATTACTATACGATATATTGCTCCTTTATAATCCAAAATAATTACAGTCTTTAAATTTACATTATCGTAAGCATTCATCCTACCATAATGGCAATAATGATATTTAGTAATATTAATATCATTTCTTTGTTTAATTATATTGTGTTTATTATCCTCCGAGATTTCCTCATTATTTGCATCCTCACTCTGAGACTCTCTACATTCATCAAAACTCGACGAGTCGTAATCTGTTGCCTCATTAAAAGAGCCTTTGCCTATAGCAATTTGTGCTTTTATTTTAGGGTAAAATTCAGGGTACTTTTGGTGATCTATTATATATGCTACCTCATATGAACCTGTTGATATACCTTCTGTCTTAGAATCGTTTGCATACCTCCAATATGTTGGTTTGCTAAACTTCATAACATACTTTTTATAGGGTCCAGTATACATTTTACTATAGTAATAATGATCATTATTAAAATTCTCATTTAAGGCAGGTAGAGCAGCCATCAAAATGAACGTGCACACATACCACAAAGCTATACTGTTGAAAAAAATTGTTCTTTTCCTTAACTTTTCTACCGTTATATGTCTCTTTTCCTGATTTAAAGAGTTGGAGTAGTAAAATACAAACGGATCTTCAGATTCCTTCTCTTTAATGTAAGTCGGTTTTAATTCTTTGATAATATTTTCAAGCGCATATTCATCATCAGGCGAAAGGAATTCCATTGAAACAGTATATTCTCTTTTTACACTCTGGCAACGTCCGTTTATAGGGATAATGTATAACCAATATGTGTTTTTTCTATAGATAAACCGACCTGTTACGGCAGGCATAATCTTACGAACCTGGATAATTGCATCAAGCTCCTCCCACCTAACAAGGTTGTATTTTGGTTTTCGTTTAAATATTCGAGTAACTCCTCCTGCTCTAACTGTTACACCTCGCTCATCTATTTTGATTAAATACCCACGATAACTGTCAATCATCGTAATAAGAGCTACAGCCAACAACATTTCAAATGCAGTTGTTCCTACTATTGCTGGGAGTTTCTTGCTGTGTATGGGAGTTTCACCATACATAAGCATGCCTACAGTGAATACAATCATCATCAGCACTCCCATAAGCACGAGTGTAAGGATTATACTATCCTTGGATTTAAATGTATACTCGGTAATTTGCTCATTTTTCTTCTTTGCCTCTATCCTTATTTTTGCTTTCTTCATGCTTTATTATGTCCTCTTTTATTTTTTTAAGTGCCACTATATCACCGTTACGGTAGCCTTCGATGCAAGAAGCTGTAAGTTTCATTTAATAATTATAGAAATCTGCAAAACCGTATAGCCTATTTATTAACTATAAGGGTATTCCGACGTGCCGTCAATGTACGGAACTAGAACATTAGCATTATCCAAAATATCAATATTGATATTGATAGCCGATTCTTTGTGCCACTTTGTATTTCCTATCATATCTTCTTTTTTTAATAATAATATGAACTTAGGAAGCATATACATCAATTGTTGAAACGGAGGTGCCCTATGTCATCAAACACTAACCGTCGTTATCGTAAGCCACTTAGCTTTACATTCATATTTGTTGGAATTTTACTTCTTATATTTGCCATCTTGCAGATTGCATCTAGACCAACAGCAGATAAAGATCGCGTAACAAATGCTACGGACATCAAAGTTGTGGTGAAAACAGCTGACAACTCTAGATCAGCTATCGTCAAGACTTATGAATTGGATAAATTTTCGAAGCTATCAAAATCAAAGCAGATGAAGATTATGAGTTCAACCTGCGGCAAAGTCGAAGGTGATGCTCCTAATGTATCTATCAAGAACAAAGACTCTTCCTACATGGTAATATCCTTTTCGCCATATCAAGCTAATAAAAATATCCGCACTCCAAATTGAGCACAGCATGTAGCTCCAGAGCTACGGATATTATCCAAGCAGTAAGAATCCGAATATAAATCTCGTTATTGCCTTAATAAAAAGAGCTCCGGCCAATTATGACCAGAGCCGATTTTTGGTGGAGGCGGTGGGATTTGAACCCACGTCCAAGAGCATTTCCGAAGGACTTTCTCCGAGCGCAGCTGATACTTTAGAATTCGCTCATGTGGCGTCACGTCAGCAGACTACACAATCACTATCCCGTTGTTCCCTTACGCTACCGGGAGCTCACGCAAGGTTTTCCTGCATAATCGACGCCAGATCCGTTACCTGCAGGTGAATACCGGTTGACGCGCGGTGCTGAACTAAGCAGCTAGTGCGAAATTGTTATTCTGTTTAGCGTTTGAATTTAACCGCCGCTTTTTACGTGGCTCGGCTCCACGGCTCGCTTATCCTTGTTCCACACTCCTGTCGAAACCTGACGCCCCCATAGCTTATACAGATTCCAAGTATGGTATTTGTATTGTATTTATTTGATTTTAGATCAGCATTTTGCTATAACCATAATCCTGCTACTTGCGAAGGCTATCCTTGATAGCCCTATCCATCTTGCGAGTAGCCTCCTTCTTGGCGATAGACTCACGTTTGTCGTAATTCTTCTTACCTCGGCAGAGACCGATCTCTACTTTGCAGTAACCTGCTTCATTTATATATACATTGAGAGGAATGAGTGTCAGACCGTCTGTCTTAATCTGGCCTGCCAGCTTGAAAATCTCCCGCTTATGCATCAGCAGCTTGCGTTCGCGAAGAGGCTCTACGTTGAAGCGGTTGCCTTGCTCATACGGTGAGATGTGCATGCCCAGGATGGTGATTTCGCCGTTATAGATGTGCGCATAGCTCTCCTTGATGCTAACGCGCCCAGCACGAACAGACTTAATCTCGGTTCCCGTGAGCGCAATACCCGCCTCGTAGGTCTCCTCGACAAAGTAATCATGCCTTGCCTTTTTATTATTAGCTACTACCTTCCTGCTTCTTGCCATGCCTTCCTCTTATAGTTTTTTATTATAGTTTCTTTATCTTGGTAAATGGGAACAGTCTCAAAACTGCCCGTCCCTTAATTGCATCCTTCTTGATGCAGCCAACCTCGCTATATCTGCTGTCGATGCTGACTACTCTGTTATCACCCATTACGAAATACTCGCCTTTTGGCACCTTGAAGTTATTCACAGAACCTGTTGTATATCCGTCCTTGAGGTAACTTTCATCGTATTCCTTGTCGTTTATATATACCTTACCATCATTGATAGTTATCTTGTCGCCAGGGAGTCCAATTACACGTTTAATCAGGAGCTTATTCTTGCCATTCTCATCCTGCAGCTCAGACTTAAAGATGACGATGTCACCGCGCTTTGGCTCCTTGTCACCTGAGTAGGCCCTCCTATACATGATGATATAATCATTTGGATTAAGTGTATCCTGCATTGAGGTCTGCTTAACTATTGTCGGTCTGACGAACGATATAACTACTGCCGTGAGTATAGCCGCACCGATGATATCCTTGATTAAACTCTTTACAAAATCACTCATTGTTAGCACCCTTCCTTCTCGCCACTAGCTCTAGTCCGTTTATTATTCTCTCAAATTCCTCTGGCAAATCCACCTTTATCGACTGCCCTGTGAGTCTCTCCAGAGGACCTACGCCCTCCTTGAAGGTTGTCCGGCAGCTGTGTAGAAGCTGCGTGCTGAGACCGAATCTCTGCTTCAGCCTACGATTCACATCAGCAGCTCTACCTCTAGCGTACTTTACGTCCCCTATTACAGGATGTCCGACCGACGCCATATGCGCTCTAATCTGGTGAGTCCTTCCTGTCACGAGCCTGATCTCAACGAGCGTAAAATCGCCTATCTTGCGCACAGGTCTTGCGATAGTCTCTATCTCTCGACCTCTGCTGTCACCTGCATCCAGAATCTTTACGGTATTGGTGTTCTGATCCTTGATAAGCCTGCCTTTTATGTCGATTTCCTTTTCGAGATGCCCATACACGATGGTCATATAGAACTTGTCGACCTTATCCTCACGAATCATCTCACCTAGGGCTTTCAGCGAAGCGCTATTCTTGCCGAACAGCACCGCACCTGTGGTGTTTCGGTCGAGGCGATTTGCTGGGGCTGGTGTAAACACCTTCTCCCTAGGATTGTAAGCTCCCGTCTCTATAAGGTAATCCTTAACTTGGTTAGCCAAATGATTCTTCTTCTCTCTTTGGTCCCCGTGAGTCAGTAGCCCAAACGGCTTGTCGGCAACTAAGATATCCTCATCTTCGTATACAATTTTGAAATTGCGTCGCACCTTAGGTCTATTATCATTCCTAGTTGCGGCACTCCACTCTTCAATAAGTCCATCGCTGATATACAACGTAAGAACATCTCCCTCAGCGAGCATATAATTATTGCCCTCGCGCTTACCATTAACCTTTACATCCTTTCGAATGATCTTGTAAATGGTGCTCAGAGTTGCCTTCGGAAGGTATCTGCGCATGAATTTGTCGAGGCGTCTACCCGCGTCGTTGGAATTTATCTCAAATTGCTTCATTTATATCTGCTTTCTATCTAAATCGTACCGTATATTGTACCATGCAAACGGCTTATTAACAAGGTGTCGCACCTCTTCTATTGTTTGCAATCGTTAGCAAAAAAATGTATAATTTTCTGTAAAGTTGCGTCTGGTGGCGCAGCATGAAGGAGAATTTAGAATGAAGAATTTTAAGGATCTATTTCATAACACCAATGACATTATAATTGCACTTGTAATCGTCATGATGGCAGCAGGAGTTATAGTGTGGCGCTTCAATGTAATTATGAAATACCCACAGGTTCTTGCAAGCCAGTCAAGCCGCAAGCAGTCCGAGGAAACCCTGAACTCCGCTTCCACTCTCAAGTATGGAAGTGCGTTTAAGAACGGTGCTCTCAAGAAGGACGTGAGTGTTACTATAAACGGTGGCGGCGAGGCTGATGTATCCGATCTTATCGACAAGAATCTTTTCGCGGATTATAAGCAATTTGCTGCGGATGTGAAGGCGCAGGGACACGATGTGTCAGACATCGATGCGGGTACTTATTCATTTAAGAAAGGGGCGTCTGTCGAGTCTGTAATTTCAGACTTGGTAGGCTAATAATATAGGAGAGAATCAATGCTTGATAATTACAATCTAACGATGCTGACTGATTTCTACGAAATCACTATGGCTAACGGCTATTTCCATTCTGATGTTCGCGACTACGAGGCTTGCTTCGACATGTTCTTCCGCAGAGTTCCTGATCAGGGCGGATATGCGATTATGGCGGGACTCGAGCAGGTCATCGAGTATCTCAAGAATCTGCATTTCACAGAAGAAGATATTGAGTATCTACGTTCAAAGGGGATTTTTAGCGAAGAGTTTCTAGACTACCTGCGCGACTTCAAATTCACTTGTGATGTATGGGCTGTTCCCGAGGGTACTCCGATATTCCCTCACGAACCGATTATCACGGTGACTGGTCCGCTGATTCAGGCGCAGTTTGTTGAGACATTTATACTTCTAACTATCAACCATCAGAGTCTAGTTGCCACCAAGGCAAGCAGAGTCGTAAGGGCGGCTCAGGGTAGACCTGTCATGGAATTTGGTTCTAGAAGAGCACAGGGCGCATCTGGTGCTATATACGGAGCGAGAGCTGCTTATATAGGCGGCTGCGCAGGCACTGCGTGTGCGATTGCTGATAGAGACTACGGCGTGGCGGCGCTCGGAACTATGGCACATAGCTGGGTGCAGACATTTGACAGCGAATACGAAGCATTTAAGGAATATGCGAGAATCTATCCTGACAACGCAGTTCTGCTGATAGATACATACAACGTTTTGAAGTCAGGGCTTCCTAATGCCATCAAGGTATTTAAAGAGATGAAGCCTGCCAAGATGGGCGTTAGAATCGACAGCGGCGATATCTCCTACCTCACCAAGAAGACTAGGGAGATACTCGATGCTAACGGTCTCGAGGACTGTGCTATAGTAGTTTCCAATTCTCTTGACGAGTGGCTAATCAGAGATATCATCCTCGAGGGGGCTAAGGTTAACTCATTTGGTGTTGGTGAGCGCCTAATCACGGCTAAGTCTGAACCTGTATTTGGCGGAGTGTACAAGCTCGCTGCCATAGAGCGTAACGGCGTGATGATTCCTAAGATGAAGATATCAGAGAACGTAGAGAAGATTACAAACCCAGGTTTCAAGAAAGTCTACAGGTTTTTCGACAACGAGACTGGCAAGGTCATGGGCGACCTCATCGCGCTCCACGATGAAGAGGCTCCAACGAGAGATGGCGTTGAGATATTTGACCCTAATGCTATCTGGAAGCGCAAGAGGCTGACAAACTTCACGGTTAAGGAGCTGATGGTAAAGGTTTTCGACAAGGGTGAGTGCGTATACGAGTCCCCAGACCTCGAGAGCATACGTTCATATTGCATGGAGCAGATTGAGACTCTATGGAGCGAGATGCTTAGATTTGAAAATCCTCAGACATACTACGTTGACCTATCCAAGAAGCTGTGGAACATGAAGCATGAGCTACTCAGTAAATACAACGAGCTTCCTGCAGACAAGTAGCTTCTAGGCTGCATAATTAAAAATTTGAAGAGGCTGGACCTTAGCTTAATTAGCTGGTTCAGCCTCTTTTTAGTTGAGTCTGTATTAACTTTGTCATATGCATTTCTAGAGAATATTAAAAAGCATATGCTAAATCTATTACTGATTCTGAGAAGCGATATTATCTAATAGATGTACTCCTCGGTTAACTGTGATTTTCTAACCATATCACCATAGAGTTTCGAGCTCTTAATAAGCTCCTCGTGCTTTCCAGCACTAACAACTTTGCCGTTATCCATGACCACAATCTTGTCAGCCTTCTCAATCGATTTCATCCTGTGAGATACGATTATTACAGTCTTGTTTTCGATTAATTTGTTGATGCTATTTTGAATCTCCATCTCATTTTCGACATCGAGCGACGCTGATATCTCATCGAGAAGTATTATCGGCGCATCCTTCAGAAATGCCCTCGCTATAGATATACGCTGCCTCTCCCCACCCGAGAGTTTGGATCCGTTTTCGCCAATCTGGGTTTCGTAACCATCTGGCATTTTCGCTACTATCTCATCGACATTAGCGAGCTTCGCAGCTGCAAAAACCTCTTCATCAGTAGCATCCTTACGCCCTAGCCTGATATTCTCCATTACGCTCGTATTAAAGAGCTCTACGTTCTGAAATACGATAGATATCTTGCTGAACAGCGATGCTGTACTTATAGATTTTATATCCTCTCCGCCGACAGTGACTTCGCCTTTATCGTAATCATATAGACGTGAGAGCAACCTAAGCACGGTAGTCTTACCGCACCCTGAAGGACCTACTATAGCCGTAACAGCATTCTGATTTGCTGTAAAGCTAACCCCATTTATAACCTTATTATCACCATATTGAAATTCTACGTCATTAAAGCAGATGTCAAACTTCTGCACTTCCTTATCTATACCAGGCTGCACTTCCTCATCCATGAGATCTCGAATCCTGTCATAGCTATCCTCAAAGAAAAATATCGCTGCGATGAACTCGGAGAGTGACGCATATTGATGAGATATGGTGGTTACTGCCATGAGATATCCCACGTAGTACAGAAGGCTTACAGAACCTTTTGCATAAAGAGTTGCGCCGATTACAGCTACTAGCACTGGTCCAAGCAGTGGAACTACACGCAAAACTGTAGCACTTATTGCCATTGTAAATTCTGCGGCAGTATGTATTTTCTCAGTGCTTTCTATCTTAGAAGTTACATCGCGTCTCACTTCATCCTGCATGGAATAGCTCTTAATTTCCTGCTGCATTTCGAATGCATCTTGGAACGCATTGGCATTGTCGAGAAGCTGCTTGTAATACACCTTGACTTTCCTGGTCTGGAAATTCTTGAATACAAACATAAGCGCTATCCCCATCCAGATAGGCATGACCACTGCAAGCCCTAAAGCAAGATTCCCGATACACATCATGATGCTTATAATCGCAAAGAACACCACGAATCCTATAAATTCCGGCACAGCATGGGATATAGCCATCTCTATATTGCTTACATCCATCATAATCGTCTGCGAGAGATCGGACAAGTTATGTGTCGAGAAGTACGAGAGCGGCAGCTCCTTGATTTTCTTCGCGAGCTCGATTCGGAGATTTACGCTCTCTTCGTAAGTGACATCGTAAGTGAGCTTGTATTCCCTAGCTGTTGCAAGGTACATAAGGATAGCTATGATAACTATGATCCCGATATAGTGCGCTATTGGTTTTAGGTTGCTATTTATCATATCATTCAGAAAAATGAACACAATCATAGGTGGAAGCATAAAGGTCACATACTTGAAAAACGATGAAACCGATGCCCTCATCATGTTGTCAATCCCTTTGTCTGTAAGCGAAAAATGTCTCTGTAATTTTCGTTTCATTATGATAGCCTCCATTCGTTAGCCTGGTTGTATAGATTCTGCAGATTCTTGTACTTGCTATCCTTTGCGATAAGTTCATCATGGGAACCACGTTCAGTGACTTTTCCGTCCTCTACAACCAGTATCTCATCTACATTCCTGATACTTGAAAGCCTGTGCGCTATCATGATTACTGTCTTGCCTTCCATTAACTTCGAAAAGGCCTGCTGCATCTCATACTCATTTTCCGGGTCGCTGGCAGCACTCGCCTCATCGAGGATTATTATCGGAGCATCTTTGAGGATTGCCCTTGCTATTGCTATTCTCTGTGTCTCACCGCCAGATAGGTGAACGCCTTTTGCTCCTATTATCGTATCCTCGCGCGTTTCAAACTTATCGAGAATACTTCCGCACATCGCAAGGTCAAGCGCTTTTACGACTTCTTCGCGCGATGCATCGGGTCTTCCAATTTTTACATTTTCATAGATGCTGGTTTTAAATAGCTTGGCGTTTTGGAACACGAAGGCAATTTCATGCTCTAGCGTCTCCCTTTTATATTTTGAAATATCCACTCCACCGATTTTTAGTTCCCCACTCGATACTGGGTAAAATCCAGAGATTAGCTTGGCAATAGTGGATTTTCCACTGCCCGATGATCCCACAAGGGCATATTTCTTACCGCTCTCAAGTCTAAGACTGAAGTCTGTTAGAACATCTACCCCCTCTTCATATCTAAATGTCACCCCTGCAAATTCTATATCATGACTTGCCATTTCAGCGACATCCCCATGAGCTAACTTGTTCTTATCCATCTGATCAAATAGTGACTCCAGCTTGCTGATCGCATCGTTAGCCATCTCAAAATTCTTACTGAAAAACATGACCTTCATAAACGCACTCATCAGAAGCCCCGAAAAAGCTGCGAAGAACACCACCAGGCTGATTGTCTCACTAGCTTGTGGTGATTTTGGCATCGCGATATATGCAACCGGTACAATTAGTGCTGATAGAGAAAGCATACACACCTGAAATATAACGTATGGTCTTCTACACATCTGGCACTCCTTGTTAACAACCTCAGAGTATCTAATAATTGACTTGTACAGACGCTCAAATGATTCAACCACCATATTAAATATCTTGATCACCTGTATCCCTCGCACATACTCGACCGTTTCCGAGTTAATGTCGTCTAGTGCTCCCATGTACTCTTTCATCATATCTGAATCAGAATACATGAATTTAAAACAGATGCTCGCCGCAATTACCGCCGCAACAATCAGGATACCTACGTACTTACTCACCATGAACGAGAGTACCAACAGGCATATCGGGAACAGCACTGCATTTACGGAATCAGGCAGTATATGCGCTACTATTGTGTGCGTATTTCCTGAATTGTCATCTATAATTTTTCTAGTCTTTCCAGATGAATTCATGTCGAAGAACGAAAACGATCCGTCGAGAAGAGCATTTAGCCCCTTCTTCTTCATGTTCGTTTCCAGTCTGAAAGCAAATAGATGGCTACACATGAGTGCTGCGATATACGTGAACATGTATATAATTGTCGTTCCAAATATCAGATACGACAGCTTGCTAATCCTCGAGTAGTCTGCATCCCCTGTTATCTCATGAAGCATTTTCCACAGAAAATAATACGGAACGAACGACAGAATCGTCGCTACGGCAGATAATAGCATCGCCGCTACCATGCATCCCTTACGGTCTTCCGCATAGCTAAATAGTTTTTTAAATACACCCATTCTATGCCTCCTTGAAGTGCTTTCTGAGTATTAGATATCCAAGGTAAGCACCGATCACCGCCATTACGAATACAATAGCTGTCGATATCACGCCCCACGTGCCTGCGGTATACTTGATGTAGTTGTTCATCTCAGCTTCAGTTTGCCCTTTCTGCATCCAATAGCTTTTGTATCTGCTGACAAAGAAGCTTGCAGGAATAATTGCACCCCAAGCCTGTCCTACGTGCAGAACTCCAGATGCGATAGCAACCCTACAAGTACTAACCTCTTTGCCTTTCCTTGAAGCGATAAAATCGGCAATTATAGCCATACCAATTGATGTTATATACCACGGTATATAACCGCCACCCATAAGCGTAAAGCACGCCATAACGAGCACCGTCATAATCGTGTACTGCCACATCTTACCGAGCTTCTTTGCCATAAAATATATGACGGTTCCAGAGAAAATAGCGCATATCCCCGGGCTTACCGAGTGTCCTAGTGCTCCAAGCGGGGTGATTACGAGCATCGATACCATGTAGATAATCATGTACACAGCTGTAAGCAGCGCAATGAGTATAAAATCCTTAGTCTTAAGCTTGTTATTCATAAAAAGCCTCCATTTCTTCAAAAGTTTTATTTAACTGGCTTACGTTGTCCTCGTCCAAATAAAAAGTTCCCCTTATACGTCCATCCTCGAGATAGAAAATTCTATCTGCAACGTTCCTTATAAACTCATAATCATGAGAGATGATTATGATAGTGTGGTTTCGCTTCATAGATTCAAGTTGATCTACAACACGATGCATCGACCTTTTGTCGAGTCCGCTAGTCGGTTCGTCCAGTATTATTACCTTGTTCTGACTCACCCTGCTTATCGCCATCTGTAACCGCTGCTTCTGACCACCGCTAAGGCTGTGTGGATGAGTGTCTCTAAATTCATATAGATTTAGGGCCTTCAAGGCTTCAGCATTGAGTTCTTCATCCATGCTGCTGATCTCAAGCTCCTTTATGCAAGATGCTCCAAACAGCTGATAATCTGCATCCTGCATTATATACAGAGCCTGACCTTCAATCTCTACGCTACCGCTATCTGGGTTGATAACGCCAGAGATGAGTCTCGCCAGTGTGGTCTTACCTGCACCATTTACCCCTATGATGGTTGAGATTTCACCACGCCTAAACTCAGCACTCACCCCTTGCAGGATTCCCTTGTAAGAAACGTTCTCTATTCTTACATCTACAGGACCTGCCCTTGCGATTAGTCTACTTTCATATTTCTCGTCAAAGAGATTTACAGTTCTCGCCGCGTAATCACTACTGAAGTAAGCCTCTTCACTTTCATACTCCGTTACCGTATTATCGTTAAGAAGCAGCACCTTGTCTATAAGCCCACGCAGATAGAAACATCGATGGTCCGCTACTAGCACGGTAATCCCCTCGCTCTTCAGTTCTTCAATCTGCCTTCTTAACCTCATAGCGTTTCCGTAGTCGAGATTTGCAGACGGTTCATCGAATATCACTATACTAGGATTCATAATCAGAGCTGACATCAGCGCGAGCATCTGCCTTTCTCCTGAAGATAGTTCATAGATATCTCTATCGAGAAGGTGCTCTAGCTTATACTTCTTAATCAAGGCTTTAAGGCGCATCTCCATCTCCGGCTTCGATACGCCGAAATTCTCCATCGCAAATACGAGCTCCGCAGTTGTATTGGTTGTAAAGAACTGACTTCTCGGATTTTGAAATACATTTCCGATAAGCATGCTTCGCTCGGTCATCGTGACCTTACTTTTCCCACCTATAAACAGTTCTCCGCTCAGCTTCCCATCTATAACCTCTGGGATCAGGCCGTTTATTACATTAAGGAGTGTAGATTTTCCAGAGCCACTAAGTCCGGATATAAAAACTATACTGCCTTCTGCAATTGAAAAGTTAACATCTTTAAGTACGGGAGTATGCTCACCTTCATAAGCGAATGTCAGATTTCTCGCCTCCATGACATCCTTCATATTAAACCCCCGATGATTAAGACCATTCCTGCTCCTCCGATTGCAAACATCACGTAATCCACTCCATGAAACCGATTATCAAAATAGCTCGTCCTCTTCTCTTTTGTTGCAATCCCTTTCGTGAGTCCTGCTGCTGTCAGCTCTGCGCTTAAGCTCACGCATCTAAAAAGCTGTGGTACGAGCAAGTACTCGAAGGTTCTTAGTGGGTGCTTCATTGAAAACTCGACACCCCTGATGTGCATAGCCTGCTTTATTATGCGAAACTCTCTTCTAAATGTCGGGATGTATCTGATAGTGATGGTGAGTCCGATTATAAATATCTTTGGCAGATGTAGCCTCTGTAGAGCAGACAGTATTTCTGACGAATTATAATCTGTGACTATCAACACTGCGATTAGTATGCACGGCGTAAAGTAGACTGTCATATTGATCATCATTCCCAAGACGCTACTCTTAATATAGAAGCTATTTAAAAGGATAAATATTATCCCTAAAGATACCCATATAAGAGTCTTAAGAGCAGTCTTATATCTGCGAGCGATGAGTAACGCCGTATACCCTAGACATAGTCCGATGATTATGCTTTTATCAGTGGGGAAGAACATAGTTACGACTGGAAGAACCGCATTGATGATAATTAATGTAAGCGGATTAATCTTTCTTCGGTTAAGATGTCTCACATCCTCATTATTCACCTGTTCTGATAAAGTAAGCTCAGCCATCATTATCTCCTGAAACATTAATATTCTCTCTATATATAGTAGGAAAGAATACTGTAGAAATTAAGTTAGTATATTCTAACTTAAATGCATGTTGGTACTGAAACAAAAGTAACATGCACGAGTTTTGATTTGCATCAAGTTAGACGAAACTAACTACAGTATAAGTATATTCTTGTTCGGATAATAATGCAATATTATTCGAATTAAGTTTACCATTTAGATTTATAATCAAACGATATCAATCTATCTTATGTCGTTTAATTGTTTGCTAGCTAATTTCGAAAATTTGTACACTCTCTATAAACGTTTAATTTTCAATACATCTGAGCTTTTTTAACTATATTTTGTATTGTTTAAATTTTAAAAATACCAAAAATATGTTGTGATTTTTAATAAAACATGCTATGCTCTTTATTAAATTTATACAAATTATTTGAAAAAGGGGACAAAAAATGGATAAGAAATTCACTATGAAGGAATATGTAGTTCTAGCCTCACTCCTCTTCGGACTATTCTTCGGAGCAGGTAATCTGATATTCCCAGCACTCATGGGACAGATGGCAGGCAGTCACACAGCAGCGGCAACTTTCGGGTTCATCATTACGGGAGTAGGTTTGCCATTGCTCGGTATTATTGCGATTTCCTTATCACGTAGTGAGGGTCTCTATGACCTAGGATGCAAGGTGTCGAGACCGTACAGCTTGTTCTTTACGTGTCTACTATACCTTACTATAGGACCGTTCTTCGCGCTTCCTAGAACCGCAACTGTACCTTACTCTGTCGGAGTAGTTCCTGCTGTCGGCAAGGATTCTCCAGTTGTACTTGGAGTTTTCTCCCTGTGCTTCTTCGCAGCAGTGCTGTTCTTCGCGCTAAGACCGTCGAACATCCTTACTAACGTTGGTAAGATCATCAATCCGCTATTCCTCGCATTCCTTGCGGTTCTAGTTGTTATGTGCTTCGTTAAGCCGATGGGTTCTGTTTCAAGCTCTGCTCCAACAGGAGAGTACGTTGCTCACCCATTCTTCAGAGGATTCCTCGAAGGATATAACACAATGGATGCTCTTGCATCACTCGCATTTGGAATCATCATAATCAATGCAGTTAGAAACCTCGGTGTAAAAGAGCCTAAGAACATAGCTAAATCCACTGCTCTTGCTGGCGTTGGATGTGCAGTGCTTATGGCTGTTATATACCTCGCTCTAGTTGTTGCAGGAGCTCAGTCAAGAGGTATCTTCGAAGTGCAGCCAGATGGCGGAACACTTCTCAACAAGCTCGCTAGCCACTACTTTGGCGGTGTAGGCGGAGTATTCCTAGCTCTAATGATCACACTTGCTTGTCTAAAGACCGCTATCGGACTTGTAACTGCATGCGCAGAGACATTTGGCGAGATGTTCCCTAACAAGCTTTCGTACAAGGCTTGGGCGGTAGTATTCACACTCATCTCGTTCACATTTGCAAACTTTGGACTAGTTAAGATAATCGCTTACTCGGTACCAGTACTGATGTTCTTATATCCGCTAACTATCGTTATCATACTAGTCAGCCTCATCGGTGGACTGTTCAACTATCATTCAACAGTTTACAGATGGTCTATCGGATTCACTATGGTACCTGCTTTATTTGACGGTATAAAGAGTTTACCTCCAGCAACCGTTTCAGCACTTCACCTAGAAGGATTCATAAAGTCAGTTGGTGGTTTCCTACCACTGTCTGATATCGGAATGGACTGGGTTGTACCTGCAGTAGTTGGATTCGTAGTAGGACTTGTGCTATATGCGCTTAAGTCAGATAAGGGTCAGGCAGCAGCTTAATCTAATTCGCATTAACATAACAGTAAAACAAAACTCCCTTTGAGGTTATCCTTCAAAGGGAGTTTTTATATATAGTTCACTTAACTAATTGTTTTGTTGCCAGAGGGTTACTTATCGCACTTTCTCTTTAGATGCATCTCATATAGCTTATAGATAATTCCGTAAATCACTCCTGCAACTGGCCATATAACCCATGTCTTGTTCCAATAACCTAGCAAAAATCCTGGTATTAGGTATATGAATGCTACAGCAATCCAGTAAATGCCAGCAAATGGCTCCATCTTCTGCTCAACACGCTTGTGCTCCGGTGTATAATCACCTTCTTGGAAAAGCTTACTATAGCCACTGCTTATTATTCCCACTTTTACGAACATATATACTGCAGCTGCAACCAGAACCAGCATAATCGGTGCAGAAATTTTCGCTAGCCCAGAAGCATATTTATCGCTATCATCAAAGAGAATACTTGGTAGAGCTCCGACGATACAAAGGAATACGCCTCCTGCTATTCGCTGTCCCATAAACTGCTTAAACGGCTCATATTTGCGCTTAACAGCCGCCTCAACTCCGTATCCAAGCTTTATGTGTTCTTTTGACAGATATTCATATTTCGACATACTGAAGCCAGATAACACGCATAGTGCAACTCCTGCACCGATCATCAAGCATAAAAAAGCTATAGATAGACGCTCAAGTATATCGCCATCATTTGCTCTTCCCATCGCTTCAACTATGAGGTTTGGTACCGGAGATAGAATAAACAGCGACACAGCACCGGCAATTCTTGCCGCATGCTTTTCTGTATCAGCCATATAATCATTGGCTTCTTCAAGCGATACAGTCCTAATGTGATTGTCATTATCTGCTCCTATATCTGTAGTGCTCGCGACTTTTGAGCTTTCGGGCAAATCCATCTCATCCTTAAGCAGATAGTCTACCGACACTCCGAACACTTCGCTCAACTTGATTATCTTCTGTATATCTGGCATCGAGGCTGCAAATTCCCATTTAGATACGGACTGCCTCGATACACCTACTAGATCAGCCAGCTCTTCTTGGCTCCAACCATACTGCTTGCGTAGGCTCATTATCTTTTCTGAAATTATCATAACACCCTCCTATTGACTCCATACTATATTGTAGATATGAAGCCTTTAAATTTCCAAATCCATTAGAACTTCTTTCGAGTTTCTTTCTCGTTTTTAATTTTCATTTCATAGAGCGCTGCGTTCTATGGTCTAATTTTATGGTAGCGATATAACCTTCACCACCAACTATGCTTGGAAATTTGTCAACTCACGGTTGCAACCAGCGGTTACTTCACTGTATTATACACTAAAATCCGTATTTTTGAGAGATTTCGTTATATGACAAAGACTCTCGTCCTTTCGGACGAGAGTCTTTATAATGTTCTTATGTACTTGTAAAATCAAATCTATTTAGCAGACTTTTCTTTACTGAAATAGTCCTTTGTAAGCCTGATGACCGTACCTGATAAGAGTAGGACTGCGATTAAGTTTGGAATTACCATCAGTCCGTTAAACGTGTCGGCGATGTTCCAAATCAGTCCGAGGTCCATCGTTGCTCCGACAATTGCAACTAGCGAATAAGCAACAACAAATGGCTTAATGGCACCTTTTCCTAACAAGAATTCGATACATCTAGACCCGTATAATCCCCAACCTAATATTGTCGAGAAGGCAAAGCAGCAAAGTGCTACGGCTAGCATTACCGAAACCCAGCCTCCGAATGTAGCTGTGAACCCCGAGATGGTGAGCTCGGCACCTGCTGTCTTACCGTAATTGATCTTCACACCACTGCAGAGAATTACGAGGGCCGTAATCGTGCAGATTACAATCGTATCTGCAAATACCTCGAAGATTCCCCATAATCCCTGCTGCACAGGGTGATCCACTTCAGCCGAAGAGTGAGCGATTGAACCAGTACCAAGACCTGCTTCATTTGAGAATATACCTCTCGAAACACCTCTCCTCATAGCTATAAACATAGAGCCTACAACACCGCCTGTTATAGCCCTTGGAGCAAATGCGCCTTCAAATATATCTCTGAAAACGCCTGGAACATTCTTGTAATTCAGAATAACTACTAGAAGTCCAAAGATTATATAGTACAGTGCCATGAATGGAACTAGCTTCTCCGCTACACGCCCGATACGCTTTATTCCTCCGATTAAAATAACCAGTACAAGCAGTGTAATAGCTATGCCAATACCGAGGTTAACCCCGGATGGAAGACCGTGCTTAAATGCACCTGTCGATGTTAATGCTGAATCGATAGCTGTCGTAATAGTGTTAACCTGAGTTGCGTTACCTGTACCGAATACCGTAAGTACTCCGAATGTCGAGTATAGTATAGCTAGCCAGCTCCATTTCTTGCTCAGACCATTCTTTATGTAATACATAGGACCGCCAACCCAGTCTCCATGGTCATTACGCTCTCTAAAATGTACCGCTAGCGTAACTTCCGCGAACTTTGTACACATGCCTAGAAGTGCAGAAAGCCACATCCAGAAAACTGCTCCTGGTCCGCCTAAAGCGATAGCTCCCGCGACGCCCGCGATATTACCAGTTCCAACGGTTCCCGCCAGCGCGGTACATACGGACTGGAATGAAGTAAGAGCTCCATCTCCAGCTTCCTTCTTATCGAACATAGCACCGAAAGTGTGCTTCAGTGTATATCCGAATTTTCTGAACTGAATAAAACGCGTGTTGAGCGTCAGCCAAATTCCGACTCCCATAATGCAGATCATCGAGGGCACACCCCAAATGAATGCATTAATCATGTCGTTGTAAGAAACAATCGTTTTAAGCATAAAAAACTCCTTATAGTAATATAAAATACATGTTCTGATTCTAAAGCATCAAGGTTTATTCTGCAATAGTCTTTGGTAAAAGTTAATAAAATAATAAAGATTTCATTGTGAAATTAAACAATCTTATTGATAATATCAGTATTTTTTATTGATATTGTCATGTATAACAATGTCAATATATTAAAAATCGGTTAATCCGTAAGCAATTTTCACCATTTTCGCCACCCTACGATTGGTTATTTTATCTATTTATTTTAGTGCAAAAATGGATAAATTGCTTACATAATTTAAACTCTATTCGCATTGACTTTTCTATATGATGCTCATATTATGAAGTTAATAGAGAATATCACTAGATGCTAAATCAATTACCTACAAGGAGGTTTTCCATGATCACTACAATTATTTCTATAATAGTAGTTCTGCTTATACTATTTTTGTTCGTTTCCTGTATAAAAATAGTTCCTCAAGAGCATGCATACGTTATTGAGAGGCTTGGCAAATATTTATGCACATGGCGCGCAGGTCTTCATTTTAAAGTTCCTATCATTGACAACGTAATCAACAAGATTTCACTCAAGGAGCAGGTTTTGGATTTCCCTCCTCAACCAGTAATTACGAAGGATAACGTATCTGTTCGTGTGGACTCAGTTGTATTTGCAAAGGTATTTGACCCTAAACTTTATACATACGGAGTGGAGAATCCAATCGCCGGTCTACAGAACCTGTCTGCAACTTCACTCAGAAGCATCATCGGCGGAATGGAGCTCGACACCACCCTATCCTCAAGAGAGCAGATCAACGAGGATATGGAGGTAATTTTAGATAAAGCTACGGATTCGTGGGGACTCAAGGTCAACCGAGTAGAGCTAAAGAATATCATCCCACCTGAAGAAATCGAAGAAGTAATGACAAAGCAGATGAGAGCAGAAAGAGAAAGACGTCAGACTGTACTCGAAGCTCAGGCTCACAAGGAATCTGTAGTATCTCGTGCAGAGGGAGATAAGGAAGCAAAGGTTCTCGCTGCCGAAGCTGAGAAAGAAGCTAGAATCGCTCTCGCTGCCGGTGAAGCTGAATCAATCAGACTCGTATACGAAGCGCAGGCTCAAGGTCTTGAGAAGCTCAAGGAAGCTAATATCAACGAGGGAGTTCTGAAGCTAAAAGGGCTCGAGGCTCTGAGGGATATCGCAGATGGTCGTGCAACCAAGATATTCATGCCTACAGATTTAGCAAGTATCGTATCAAATCTCGGCGTAGCTTCTGAAGCTCTAGGAATAGGAGACTACACGGAGATTGACAAGTCACCTATCCCTGGCAAAGGAAGCTACAATGATAGTTGCCTTAAGAACACCTCTTCCAAGGTTACCAAGGAAGTAGCTGGAACTAATGCAAGCATCCAGGTTGATCTGGAAAACAGAAGAGAGGATATTATATAGCTCTATAGTCTTAGTATCTCATACCCTGTAGACTTTTATTGCTCTCTAGGGCTATAAGCCATTAAGCACACAACATAAAAGGACGAAGCATACGGTCTTCGTCCTTTTTCACTAGCTCTTTATTCTATCTAAGCATCTTTTTTAGATACTGTCCAGTAAATGACTTCTCGCACTTAGCAACCTCTTCAGGTGTTCCTGTAGCCACAATGGTTCCACCACCGCTGCCGCCCTCTGGACCTAGGTCGATAATATGATCCGCACACTTGATTACATCAAGATTATGCTCAATTACCACCACGGTGTTGCCCTCATCAGTCAACCTATTGAGCACGTACATCAGCTTCTCAACATCTGCAAAGTGAAGTCCAGTCGTCGGCTCATCTAATATGTATAGAGTCTTGCCGGTGCTCTTCTTGGATAGCTCCGTCGCTAGCTTGATTCTCTGTGCCTCACCGCCAGATAGCTGAGTCGACGGCTGTCCGAGTTTGATATATCCGAGGCCTACATCATCGAGCGTCTGCAGATATTTCTCGATAGACCTGTGATTCTCAAAGAACGGCAGTGCCTCTGTCACACTCATCTCGAGAACTTCTGAGATATTCTTTCCTTTGTACTTTACCTCTAGTGTCTCATGATTGTATCTAGCACCACCGCACACCTCACACGGTACATACACATCTGGCAGAAAGTGCATTTCTACCTTGGTGATACCGTCTCCGCGGCAGGCCTCACACCTTCCACCCTTTACATTGAAGCTGAAGCGTCCCTTCTGATATCCTCTCATCTTAGCCTCTGGCATCTGTGCAAAGAGGTCTCTAATAGGGTCGAACATTCCCGTGTAAGTCGCAGGGTTTGATCTCGGCGTGCGTCCGATAGGTGATTGGTCAATATCTATAACTTTATCGAAGTTCTCAACACCACGTATCTCCTTATGCGCACCAGGCTTTTCCTGCAATTTGTTTGTAACACTTGCTACACCTTTGTAAAGGATTTCATTTACAAGCGATGACTTGCCAGAACCAGATACACCAGTTACACATACGAGCTTGCCTGCTGGAATCTTAACATCTATATTGCGAAGATTATTCTGCTTAGCTCCGATAATCTCGAGGTATTTACCGTTCCCAAGTCTTCTGGTATTAGGAACTTCGATCTTGCGCGCACCGGATAGGAACTGTCCAGTTATGGATTCCTTGCATACCTTGATATCGTCTACAGTTCCCTGAGCAACCAGCTCTCCACCGTAGATTCCAGCTCCAGGTCCGATATCCACGATATGGTCGGCCGCATACATCGTATCCTCATCGTGCTCAACAATGACTAATGTATTACCCATATCGGTCAAGTTTCTTAGAGCTCCGAGCAGCTTGTCGTTATCGCGCTGGTGGAGTCCAATTGAAGGCTCGTCCAGGATATACAGCACACCGACGAGCCCCGATCCTATCTGTGTAGCCAGCCTAATTCGCTGGGATTCCCCGCCCGAGAGCGTGCCTGCGGCACGTGACAGCGTCAGGTACCCGAGCCCTACCTGCTTTAGAAATCTCAGCCTCTCTCTAATTTCCTTGGTGATGAGCCTCGATATCTGCTGCTCCCTTGGAGTCAGTTCAAGATTTTCAAAGAATAGAATCGCCTGCTCTACCGATAGATCAGTCAGCTCGATGATATTCTTTCCGCCAACGGTAACGGCTAGCACCGTATCCTTCAGTTTCTTACCATGACAAGTCGGGCATATCGCCTCTGTCATCATGCCAGCAATCTTTTCCTTTATATAGTCTGAATTGGTCTCGCCGTATCTTCGCTCAAGACTTGGAATAACACCTTCGAAAGTATGATTCATATGAGATACACGACCAGACTTGCTGGTATATGTGTACTTGAGCTTGCGACTACCAGTTCCATGTAGTAGCTCATTTTTAAAATCTATCGGCAGATCCTTGTAAGGGACACTGAGGTCTGTCTTATGGTCTACTGCCAGCTGGTTTAGCATCTGACGGTAGAAGCCCATCGCATCCATCGTCGAGAACACCTGACCCATCGCACCATCTAAGATGCTCTTGCTTGGTTCAGTCACGACGTTATCATCGTCAATCTTTAAAGTAAACCCTAGACCCGTACACGTCTCACAAGATCCATATGGAGCGTTGAACGAAAACATTCTAGGCTCCATCTCATCGATTCCCACACCGTGCTCTGGGCAGGCAAGCTGAGTGCTGAATGTCTCCTCAGCGTCCTTCGTCTTGCCATCTTCAGCTTTAGACTGAAACAGAACATTGGTAGCACCTTCACCCTCTCGTACAGCGAGTTCCACCGCTTCAGCGATACGGCTTCTATTTTCAGGTCTTAGTACGATTCTATCGATAACGATATCTATTGTATGTTTCAGATTCTTGTTTAGGTTAAATTCCTCCTGCTCATCGACTCTAACCATCTCGCCATCGAGTCTGATTCTGATAAATCCATCCCTCTTGATACGGGAGATTACATTCTTATGCTCTCCTTTACGGCCCTTTATAATCGGTGCCATGATGGTTAGTCTGGTACCTTCATCATGAGCCATGATATGGTCAACAATAGTGTCTACAGACTGGCTGGAAATCTCCCTACCGCACACTGGACAGTGAGGAATCCCGACTCTTGCATACAAGAGTCTCAGGTAGTCGTATATCTCCGTAACAGTTCCGACAGTCGACCTCGGATTCTTGTTAGTGGTCTTCTGGTCAATTGAAATCGCCGGTGAAAGCCCCTCGATTAGTTGCACATCTGGCTTCTTCATGAGGCCGAGGAACTGTCTCGCATACGAAGAAAGTGACTCCACGTACTTCTTCTGTCCCTCCGCATATATCGTGTCGAATGCAAGCGAAGATTTGCCAGAGCCCGAGAGCCCGGTAAATACAATCATCTTATCGCGAGGAATCGTAAGATCTACGCCTTTAAGATTATTCTCCTTTGCACCTTTAATAACTATGTTTTTCTCCATAGAAATACCCTTTCAAAATGTCTATGCTCTCTTGCTGCTCCGTAGGTCAAACAGTAGGTCCCTGAGCTCTGCTGCTCGCTCGAACTGAAGATCCTTGGCAGCCTGTTTCATCTCCTTCTCGAGATTCTTAATCGTACGCTGTAGCTCCTTTGTCGTCATCTCCTTTGGATTTTTGAGCTCTGTGTCTCCAGTGTACGCCTTCGTAGCCTCGATTACATCGCGTATAGGCTTTATGATGGTCCGTGGCGTAATACCGTGTTCTTCATTATATCGTTCCTGTATTTCACGCCTTCTTGCAGTTTCATCAATTGTGTACTTCATCGCCTTGCTGATGCGATCTGCATACATGATAACCCTGCCGTTCTGGTTACGTGCAGCTCTGCCTACAGTCTGAACAAGCGAGGTCTCTGTACGAAGAAATCCCTCTTTGTCAGCATCAAGGATGGCAACAAGCGATACTTCCGGTAGGTCGAGGCCTTCTCGAAGCAGGTTAATGCCGACGAGCACGTCGAATTTACCGAGGCGGAGATCCCTAATTATCTCCAGTCTCTCAAAATTATCTATTTCAGAATGCAGATATCTGACTTTGATTCCTTCATTTCTGAGAAATCCCGTCAGGTCTTCTGCCATCCTCTTGGTGAGCGTCGTGATGAGCACTCGCTCTCCCTTATCCACAGTTTTATATATCTCGCTGATTATATCATCAATCTGACCCTCAATCGGTCTAACCTCTATTATCGGGTCGAGTAATCCAGTCGGTCTGATAACCTGCTCTGCCGTTACACCGTGTGAATTTTCTAGCTCGTACTTGCCTGGCGTCGCACTTACAAATAGTAGGTCGTTCGTAACCTCGTTGAACTCCTCAAACTTGAGCGGTCTGTTATCTAGTGCCGAAGGAAGTCTAAAGCCGAAGTCAACAAGCGAACTCTTTCTAGCCCTGTCACCATTATACATCGCACGAAGCTGTGGCAGCATTACGTGAGACTCATCGATGATAGTCAGAAAATCATCTGGGAAATAATCGAGAAGAACATAAGGTCTTTCTCCAGGCTTCAGAAAGTTCAGATGCCTCGAGTAGTTCTCGACTCCCTTGCAGGTTCCGACTTCCATCATCATCTCCATATCGTAGTTTGTACGCTGAGAGATTCGTTCAGCTTCGAGCAGTTTGCCATTCTCCTTAAACCACTTTACTCGTTCATCGAGTTCTTCCTTTATAGTGCCTACGGCGAGCTCCATATCTTCCTTGCTGGTGACGTAGTGGGATGCTGGGAAGATAGAAATGTGGCTGCGAACACCAGTGATTTCACCAGTCAGAGCGTTCATCTCCTTAATTTCCTCTATCTCGTCGCCAAACATCTCAACGCGTACAGCCTCTTCACCGCCAGCAGGATATATATCGATGATGTCACCACGCACGCGGAAGGTACCACGGTGAAAGTCGATATCATTTCGTTCATACTGCATATCGATGAGCTTGCGCATCATCATCGTCCTGTCCATTTCCATTCCCGGTCTCAAGGATAGGAGCTGATTTCTATATGAATCAGGACTACCGAGACCGTAGATGCAGGAAACGCTGGCAACGATGATAACATCTCTACGCTCGAGGACTGCCGCTGTCGCAGAGTGTCTGAGCTTGTCTATTTCGTCGTTTATATCGGAATCTTTTTCAATATACGTATCAGTTGAAGCAACATACGCCTCTGGTTGGTAGAAGTCATAGTATGATACGAAGTATTCTACGGCATTATCAGGAAAAAACTCCTTCATCTCACCGTGGAGCTGTGCTGCCAAGGTCTTATTGTGCGAAATTATCAGTGTCGGTTTCTGCACCTTCTCGATAATCTTTGCCATCGTATAAGTCTTGCCAGATCCAGTAACGCCAAGCAGAGTCTGGAAACGATTTCCAGACTCTATGCTTTCAGCGATTTTCTCAACAGCCTGGGGCTGATCACCCATCATCTCAAATTCAGAATGAACTTTGAATTCAGGCATTTTAACCTCGACTTTCTCTTCATGCGAGGAACTTCTTCCACACAATCAGCTCACTGTCACGTGTTTAATTACTTTCTTATACCGTCTTCTATCAATCTTTCGTCATCATAGAGCATTGGGCAGTCACGAGCTATTTGTTCTATAGTAGCTCTAATATGCTCCATCTCTTCTGAAAATTCTTCGAACGCTGCAGTTGGAACCTTTCTATTTAGGAATAGCTGTTCTATCTCTCTGTTGAATTGAGTGAGCCCATCTGCAAGCTCCAAGAACTTGTTGAACTTGTCAGTTTTGCTAGCGTTTCTAAATTTAGCTATATCACGCTTTATAAAATCTACTACATCGGTTTCCCCATAGAAAACTCCGAGAAGCATCGGATAAGGTGTTACCCTGCGCAGATACATAGCATGGTCACGCCTCAAATCAAGCATGTATTTTATAGTCAGTTCGCCATTTATATCAAACTCATATACATTGATATGGGCCGGCATATTCTTGATGCTTGTCGCTCCAAGCTGTTTCATCATCATATCGATCATGTCGCTTGCGACTTTATCAGCAGTAAGTGTATTTATCATATTTTACCCCCAATCAACGCTAAATTGCATATTTAACTAGCAGAAATACCATCGAGATAAGCACCGATCCCAGCATAAATGGCATTCCAACGCGCAGATAGCTCTTAAATGTAATAGGATATCCATGCTTAGTACTTATGTCCGATAGAACGACATTTGCCGAAGCTCCTATCATCGTTCCATTTCCACCAAGGCAAGCGCCTAGTGAGATAGCCCACCATAGAGGTTCTGCATCCATACCATCTGCCTTAAGCGCTAGAACCAACGGAATCAATGTCGCTATAAACGGTATATTGTTTAAGAATGACGACAGCAGCGCTGACGCCCAAAGCAGTATTAACATCATCATAACCGGATGACCTGCAGTCCTCTCTATTATGACAGCAGCTACCTGCTTGATAACTCCGGTTTCTGTAAGCCCACCAACGACTACGAACAGAGCCATGAAGAATGCAATCGTTGTCCACTCTACATCCTGAATAGCATTATCCACATTTACACCACCTATAATCAGCATAACTGCAGCGGCTGTAAGCGCGATAACGGATGTCTCCATACCAATCTGATCATGGAATATAAAGCCTAGGATTACCAGTACGATAACAACTACCCCCTTGATAAGCAGCGGTTTATCAGTAATCGATTTATCTGGATCAAGGTTCATAATTTTAGAGGTATCGAGTCCTTCGACTTCAATTTCCTTTTTGTAAACGAAACGCATCATCACAATCATGAATACGATTACGAGCGCAACTGCTAATCCCGTGTTTTTTAGGAAGTCTACGAATGATAGATTTGCTGCACTACCGATCATAATATTTGGAGGGTCACCAATGAGTGTTGCCGTACCGCCGACATTAGAAGCGAGGATCTGTGTCATTAAAAATGGCACCGGATTAATCTCTAGCATCTTGGCAATAGCGATGGTCATTGGTCCGACGAGCAGCACCGTCGTTACGTTATCGAGTATTCCAGAAAGTACCGCAGTAAGCAGTATAAATGCGATCATTATCTTCCACGGATCTCCATGAACCATCTTGGCCGCCTTAATTGCGACATATTCGAACAACCCTGACTGCCTTATTATGGCAACGAGCACCATCATGCCCACTAGCAGACCGATAGTATTGAAATCTATGTACGAGAGCGCCCTATGTGCACTCATGACACCGGTGACAACCAGAGCCATAGCGCCTGCTAGTGCGGCTGCAGCGCTGTTCACCTTTTCGCTGATTATAAGTCCGATTACAACAACGAATACTATAATAGCAATAACTTCCATTCCTTACCCCCCTTGCACTTTGATCAATCACTTATATCCAGATCAAGTGTGATTTTCACTTCGTATTCTGGGTATTTAGACTTAATCTTGTTTAGTATATTATCGCGAACCTGCATCCTGTCTGGGGCGTCGAAGTCCACAATTATATCGAATAGCATCAGCATCTTCTCTTCATCAAGATAAAAACCGTGCATCTGCAGCACAAACTCCTCCGACATCACAAGCCTCGTGATATCGCTCTTGATTCTGAGCGCCTTATCATCAGTCGTATTCATCGAATATACCCCGACTGTAGCAATGGCAATGCCGTATTTATTATATACCTTTTCCTGAATCTGCCTCGTCATGTCATCAATCGTAGCAGCAGTAAATGTATCTGGCACCTCAATGTGCACCTCTCCGATTACGGTATTAGGTCCGTAGCTGTGCAGTAGTAAATCATAAGCTCCGCTTATCCCATCTATCTCTAGGATTGTATCTTTGATCTCTTTTGTAAGCCTGCTATCGGCTCTCTCGCCTAGAATCTTGCTTATGTTCTCGCGAAGCATATCTATTCCGGCTTTAATGATAAATACAGCGATAAGCGCACCTAGATACGCCTCGAGACTTACACCAGACACAATGTATATACCTGCAGCTACCAGCGTTGAAATCGAGATAATAGAATCAAATAATGCATCACTTCCCGATGCGATAAGTGATTCCGAATTAATCTTGGTTCCAACGGATTTTACATATCTTCCGAGCAGTAGCTTTACAGCAACAGCCGCTCCGACTATTATCAGCGAGACATTCGAATATGACGGTGTCTCTGGGCTTAAAATATTCTTCACCGACTCTTGAAAAGCTGTAATACCGGCATACAAGACGATTACCGCAATCACCATAGCTGTAAGGTCTTCATATCTTCCATGCCCCAGCGGGTGGTGCCTATCTGGAGCCTTACCAGCAAGCCTAGTTCCCACAATCGTAATAATAGAGGATAATGCATCACTCAGATTATTTAAAGCATCCATGACGATAGCTATGGAGTTCGTGGCAGTCCCTATAACCGCCTTGAATCCTGCCAAAATCGCATTAGCTACTATACCGATTATGCTCGTTTTGATTATTATTCTATTTCTATTGGTCTGTTCATTCATATATTCCTACCCACCGGCAAACTCTCTGCCTGCAGTCACACTTTATCAATATATCTATTCCCTTAACTTGCTATCAGCCTTGCTTTGGAACTTTTCGTTCGTTATTATAAACCTCTCGTGAGTTCCTTCGCCGATTTTATCCTTTTCATCATATGCGGTGATATTAAACACCAATCGTCTACCATCCACCTCGACTAGCTCAGATTCACATCTCACGCGCATTCCGATAGGTGTCGCCGCTAAATGTTTGACTGATATACTCGTTCCTACAGAGCCCTGCCCTTCATCTAGTTCTGACTTTACAGATTCGGAAGCAGTTCCTTCCATGAGCGCGATCATCGAGGGCGTCGCATACACGTCTAAATCTCCACTCCCCATGCTCATCGCTGTAAGCTCTTTTGTCACGATAATTTCCTTAAAACCTTTAATTCCAGTATCCATCTCTATTCTCCAAACTGTTATTATATGCTTGTGCCCAGTATCCTTCAAACGAATTATAAAATTAAGTGCACGAAGTGATACTATGATATTGTTCTAAACATATAGCCTAAAATGACCTTCATGCAAGCAGTTAATCACTCGTTCTCCTATATCGCTATCATCTCCATGAGGTAGCACGACCGACTGACTACTGAACTCATTATTAAGAATTCTAACATCATGTTCGCGCCTACTCTTTAGCCTAGCAGCAGGGAATCTATGTTCGGTCTGCATCAGAGGATAGTTCCCTTCCGAAATGCTAGCCTTCTCTAGGCTCCAGCGGACATCACTTGCCCCAAGTGCCTTAAGCACTTGTACGCTCATATGATTATAAGCATTCAGCCCAAAATCAGCGGTAACATCAGCTCCTATTTCTACCATTTTATGAAGCCAATTGAGATTTGACACGAATATCCCTCGCATAAGCGCAAGCTTTGCAACCAGTTCATAGTTCTCCTGCAAAATCTGTTCCTCGCGCCCCTTTGTCACGCTTCCTATATAAGGGACTATTTCTGGTGGCAAAGAATCACCATCTATATTCAGTTCAGTCACTATCCCTGCCATCGGTAGTAGCACCTTATAGGATAATCCCGTAACATCGCCATTTATCGACCTAAGACTCGTAGCTCCACCATCCGCCTCGAAGGTGCGCCAATCTTCCATGCTGCTGAAATAGAGTTCAAAAGGCATTGATTCTTTACACTTCTCTCTATGTTGGTCTTCATTTGATTCACGAGATTTTTCTATTAAATCATGAAGTTCAGAAAAAACCCCTCCTATATCACGGCTATCTCTTCTAAACTCCAGTACCTTACTGAGTTCAGATAGACAGTATCTGCGAAGCGAATTTAACTCTGAAGTCTTTACCCTTATCTGAGAATCACCTATTATCCTAAGCTCTCTAAGTTCAAATGGCGTATTGCCCGTCTTGGTGAGCGCTGATTCATATCTTTCAAGAGGTGTTGGGCTCTCGTAATCGAAATCAAAAGGACCAGTCTCAACGCTTACACTCTTCTCTATGCAGCTCGGCCATCTGTCACCATCAGCAAGCCTTACTGTGCGTGCTTTGAGTACCAGTGTATTGCCCTCTATCTGCAGTACCATATCGATCTTGCGGCGGCGTTTCACCTTTCTAGCATCCTCATCTTCAAAGAAGGTCGCCCCTCTATATGACTGCCGCGCAGCTTCAAGCTGAGACTTCTTAGAGGTCCTTCGCACTGTATCACCAACTGTTATACTGCCTCTAAAATCTCCAACTCTATATCTATTAGGTCCCAGTTCCTTCACATAGCTCAGCACTGTACTAGATAGCGGAGCATCGCCTCTACCATATATCTCAGCTCCATCTCCGATTGATGGTTCACTAGTAGCCTCTATATCCACTAGTGTAGAACCCTTCTTGGTGGCAACGACTCTGCCTATCTCTAAACCTTGGTTCTTAACTATGTCTCCAGACATGAGAGAGTCTCCACTTTCACCCTTCAGATAGGCATCTGTAAATTCGCCTCTATTAAATATCTGCAGCAGCGCATCTCGGTCTTCATCTGAAACTTCTATATATCCTTCTTCTAGGTACATATCTATGTATTTGCGATATATAGAAGTAACGACCGCTACGTACTCAGCTGATTTCAGCCTACCCTCAATCTTGAAGGAAGCTGCGCCAGCATCGATGAGCCCGCCTAGTTGATCGAGCAGACACATGTCGCGCGGGCTCATCGGGTGGCTCGCCGCCGCGAGCCGCCTGCCGCCCTCGCCATAACTCGTATAAGCGAGGCGGCAGGGCTGCGCGCAGCTTCCCCGATTGCCACTCCGGCCGCCGTAGTATCTGCTGTACTGGCACTGGCCGGAGTAGCATATGCAGATGGCGCCGTGTACGAATACTTCAACTTCAAAGTCTGATGCGCCATCTGATCCGGCCCTGCATATGTCAGCGATTTCTGGCAGGGCCAGCTCACGAGCTACCACAATTCGCTTATAACCGAGCTCGTGAGCTACCTTTGCGCTCCCCACATCAGTAATAGTCGCTTGTGTAGACATATGCAGTTCAAGGTCTGGAAGCGCTCTATGCACCAGTTCCCCGAGCCCAAGGTCCTGAACGATAATAGCATCGACTCCAGAATCATGCAGAAATGAAGCGTATCTAAGCGCTGGTTCAAGCTCATCATCACTTAACAAGGTATTCATAGTAACGTAAACCTTTACACCTCGCTTATGAGCATAATCTAGTGCTAGCACTAATTCATCGTCGTTGAAATTCTGAGCACCAGCACGCGCATTAAAGAGCTGACCGCCAACATATATCGCATCTGCCCCATTCTCTACCGCAGCCAGAAATTGCTCTGTACCTCCAGCTGGAACCAAGAGCTCTATATCATTACCATTTATGTTTTTCCGTTTACTGTTACCCTTCGCCATCTACCTACTTCTATGAGTCTTCCTATATTTTCTAAGTCTTAAATCATTTTTTATTTAAATATATCGTTTTATTATACACTCTTAATCGAGTTTATATAATTATTAATCATATAAAAAGCAATAAAAAACCGCTCCCTCACGGAAGCGGTCTCGGCTGAATAGTATATATGTAAGTCTATCATATATCATTTATAAACTAAGTTATTTGGACATCTTAGCCTTATAAGCCTCGAGGCCAGTTCGAATCAATTGACAAGCTCTCTTAATATAGCCACTCTCTAGAACGTAAGCAATGCGAATCTCGCTCCTACCTTTGCCAGGTGTTGAGTAGAAACCAGCGGCAGGTGCAAACATAACCGTTTCATTATTATCCCTATACTCAGTAAGCAGGAACATAAGAAAATCTTCAGCATCATCTATCGGAAGATCAACCATCATATAGAATGCTCCACCTGGCTTATGGCAGATTACATCAGGAATTTGCATAATCTCCTCATAAGCGGCATCTCTTCTCTTGCAATATTCTTCTTTCATCTCTTCATAATATGAACTAGGAAGCTTAAATAGTTCAGTCGATCCGATCTGCTCTAGTGTAGATACACAAAGTCTTGATTGTGCAAGCTTGATTATTCCTGTCATGAATTCTTCATTCTTCGACGCTACAAATCCGATTCTCGCTCCACATGCAGAAAATCTCTTCGAAACAGAGTCGATAACGATTAAATTTTCTTTAAGCCTATCTATGTTAGCAAAGCTTCGTGGCTTCATCCCATCATACACATATTCTCTATATGCCTCATCTGCAATCAGCCATAGGTCGTTTTCTATAACAAAATCTGCTATTACGTCCATCTCTTCAGCCGTAAGTGCAAGTCCTGTTGGGTTTCCTGGATTGATACAGACTATAGCCTTAGTTTTATCTGTGAGAGCAGCCTCTAGCTTATCTTTGGCTGCGTATCGATATCCCTCCTTTGAGCTTGTTGGAATCGGTCTTATATCTCCACCTCTAACAAGTGCAAAGGTCTGATAATTACTGTAGAACGGTTCAGCAATAAGTATTTCATCACCAGGATCTATAATAGTGGTAAATGTCATAGTGAGAGCCTCTGAAGCGCCCATGGTAACAACGATATCCGTAGGCTTATATCCAACACCGTACTCTCTCTTATAATAGTCACAGATTGATTCTAGAAACTTGATGTCTCCCTGAGACTGCTCATACATAAGCACATCTTCATCAAATGCACGAACAGCATCCATAAAACATCTAGGAGTCTTTATATCAGGCTGCCCGATGTTTAAATGATATATCTTAACACCGGACTCTTGAACTTCAGTTGCAATAGGGTTAAATTTCCTAATGGGCGAAAACTCCATCGCCTGTGAATTTCTGCTTAATTTCATACTCCGAATCTCTTTCTGTAAAAATAAATAATTATTTTCTTAATTATTTATATTGTAGCACAACTTAATTGCTTTGTACTCATTTGAATGCAAACAATAACTTTTAATTTAATTATCGTGCTGATTAAAAAAACAAATACCTGTTTAGTACTGTGAATACTTTGCTTCCGCCCTTCCTAGTCCAATAGTCATGACAAATGTAAATAATAGATATATGCCCGCTGCCATTACATATGGGATGAGTGTGCCATCACGGTTAACAATTCCTTGAGACACCTTCATCATCTCAGCTAACGTGATCGTTGAAGCGAGGGCGGTATCCTTTATAAGCGTGATTACCTCATTTGAAATCGGTGGAATTACTATGCGGAACATTTGCGGTATCACTACCTTAGTCAGAGTCTGTCTCTGTGTGAACCCTAGAGAATATGCAGCCTCATACTGTCCTTTATCTATGCTGTTAAATCCGCCTCTGTAAATCTCTGCAAAATACGCGGCATAGTTTATCGCGAACGTCAGCACAGCTGTCGGAAACGCATCCATACGAATCCCGAGCTGGATAGGAAAGAAGAAATAAAAGAAGAACAATTGGAGCATAAGCGGTGTTCCTCTAAATATGAATACGAAGGTCTTGCAGATCCACCTTACTGGTGCAATCTTACTTTGTTCTCCGAGGCATATAGGTAGTCCAAGCGGTAGTGACAAAATCAATGTAAGTGCAAATAGCTTAAGCGATATCATCGCTCCACTCATCAATACAGGCAAAATCTCCTTTACGTAAGCCATCATAATCTCCTTCAATATCTATAGCCAATGCCAGCTAGGCATTGGCTATTCAAACTCCAAATACTAACAATATTCCTATTTATCGTATCCCTCAAATACAACCAAGTTTTTGCCGAACCACTTCTCACTAATTTTCTGAGCTTCACCGCTGTCAATAACTTCTTTAAACGCCTTATTAAATTCTTTAGTGAGTTTTGTATCTCCCTTTCGGAAACCTACAGCATAGTAGTCAGCACCGAAGTTAAACGGCGACTCATATAGCTTATCCTTGTTCTTATTGTTATAAATCGCATAAACCTCGTCGATTGCAACTGCCTTAATGCGGCCAGCCTTCATATCTAGAATAGCTTCGTCATAAGTCTTATATTCAGAAATATTGTTCTTAAATTCTTTGTATTTGTCACTCTTCTTGATCGCCTCTAGTGCGGACGAATCAGCCTGTGTGCCGATTTTAATATTCTTAAGATCATCGGCACTATTAACCTTCACATTTGGATCGAGCGACATGATTAGTATTCGATTCTTAAGGTATTTATTTGATAAAGACATGCTTTTCTGTCTATCAGGAGTTGCCGACATGCCGTTCCATACGCAGTCAATGTTCTTAGCCTTAAGTTCACCTTCCTTAGCAGACCAATCGATAGGCTGGAACTTAACCTTAACACCCATCTTCTTAGTGACAGCCCTAGCCAGGTCAATATCAAATCCGACAAGCTTGTCATCCTTATCTCTAAATCCCATAGGCGCAAATGTATCATCAAGACCAACAACAAGAGTCCCTTTATCCTTGACATACTCAAGGTCAGATTTAGAATTCTTGCCACATCCCGCAAGCCCTATTGCTGTCATAATAGTTAACACAAGGGCTGCGCATTTGATCATGTTCTTTTTCATTATTTTACTTTTCATAGTTTCTCTCCATTACATCTCTGATTTTAAATGAATCACTAAATTGTTTACCATATATATGTCACTACTTGTTCGCATAAGGTTTAATCTCCGCCATTTTTCCTCTATATATAATATGTAGTAAGATAAACTCTCTTAGTTAATTGTGAAGCCTTACAAATCACTCGCTTTTGTAATTTAGCACAGTGAAGTAGTAATGTGATGATGTAATATTAGCACCTCTTATAATTCATGTCAACGGGAAAATCAAAACATTATTTTATACAGTTACATAATTTTTATTGATGATAATTTTTTTATACGTAATAAAAAATAAATTTGTATTTTTATCAATAATTTGAGTTTCTTTTTTGTTTATGTTGACAACGTATCAAATTTTCTTGTATAATACCAACATTCGAAAAAGAGAAATTTAATTGGAGGAACAAAAATGCCTAAAAAGGAAGTAAAAAGAGAGTCTTGGGGTAGCTCGATGGGCTTTATGCTAGCCGCAATCGGTTCTGCCGTAGGACTAGGAAACATGTGGGGATTCCCGTATAAGCTGGGAATGAACGGAGGCTTCGCCTTCTTGATACTTTATTTATTGCTAGCGGTATTCGCAGGATATGTACTCATTATGACTGAGCTTTCTCTTGGAAGAAAGACACACAGCTCCATCATCCTCGCTTATAGAGAGGTGAGCAAGAAGTACACGATCGTAGGATGGTTCGGTGCACTCGCTCCATTCTTCATACTCGGATTCTATTCATATCTAGGTGGATATTGTCTAAAGTACACCATAGCGAATCTCGGAGATTTATTCGGCGCAAGCTGGGGTGTAAACGGTGTATCTGGTCCTGAGTACTTTGCAAGACTATCAGCAGACCAGACCCAGTCAGCAATTTATACAGCTATTTTCCTTGTTTTAACAATAATAGTTGTTGCACGTGGTCTATCTGAAGGAATTGAAAAGTTCAACAAAGTAGCTATGCCCGCACTTTTCGTAATGCTACTTGTTATCATCATCAGAAGTGTGACACTTCCTGGTGCTTCTGCAGGTCTCTCATTCCTGTTTAAGCCTAACTTCGAAGTGTTTAAGGGTACAGGCTGGATAACAGTTCTTGCCGCAGCAGGCGGTCAGGTATTCTTCTCGCTATCACTAGGTATGGGTATCCTTGTAACATACGGATCATACATGAAGAAGGATCAGAACATAGAGAAGAGCAGCTTGGTTATACCTTTTGCCGACACAGTAATCGCACTTATGGCTGGTCTCGCTATCATGCCTGCAGTGTTCGCAAGCGGACAGAGCCCTCAGGGTGGTGCAGGTCTTCTGTATATGACTCTGCAGACAGTATTTAATGGCATGGGTAAGCTTGGTCCTATATTCGGTGTTCTGTTCTATGGACTCGTAGTAATCGCAGCTATCACATCGTCTATGTCAGTACTCGAAGCGATCATCGGTTCGTTCATCGACTACGGTCTCAAGAAGGGCTATGGAAATCAGCGTAAGAAGCTCGCTTGGGGCTTCGGACTAGTTTGCCTCTGCATGGGATTACTCGTTGCATACGATGGTCTTGGAAAGTATCTTCCTCCTATGTTCGGAAAATTCAGCTGGTTAGATGGTTTCGACCTCCTTGCAGAAGGTGTGCTGATGCCAATAGGTGCATTCATAACTACTATCATATTTGGCTGGATTCACCCAGATATGCTTCCTGAAGAAGTACATATCGGCTCTGAGTTTAAGTCTGAGAAGTTCTACAGATTCTGCCTCAAGTGGGTTGCACCTGTATTCACATTCTTCATACTAATCGGTCAGCTTAATACATTCTTCGGATTAAAGCTATTCTAAGCTACATATTTTAAATGAATTTTAGACATCCGTTTCGGTAAATTAAATGAATAATATAAAACGACCTTCAGCATGAGCTGAGGGTCGTTTTTTAGGGTTATAGGACAAAACGTGTTGTTCGCTAGTGCCAATAATTTTGTCATATAACCCTTAATTACCGAATTGCCTGTTATCTGCCAATTCCATATATATCTCTTTCAACTATATGCCTTATATGCAGCTTATATCTTTTAGCTACACTTCTAGCAAACCTTCTTATATCTCGCATATATTGTGATTGCTTCGAATCCACTTCTCGCTTTTTGTTAAAGGCTACATGTTCATCTGCCATGCGCTTTTCGCGTCCAAATCTATACTTGTTGTTAACCTTTATATCCGCAATCCCATGGTATAAATTCGCCCTTTCCCTGTACAGGTTGTAGACACCTTTCCCCTGGCTTAGCGGTCTGTTCTTAGTAGCAAGAAGTTTTGTCGGCCTATCAATGTATATAACGAGGCTGTTCTCGCGAATTATTTCTCGATTGGTTTCCTTTAAGATAGATCCTCCGCCAGTCGCAATCACCTGGTGATTTCTAGCGCACACTTCCCGAAGCTTCTTGCTCTCTAGGTTTCTAAATGCTTCGACTCCAGATTTCTCAATTATCTGATTTATCGCACACCCTTCCTCATGCGCAACCGCTCTATCTATATCAATAAATTTACGTTTCATAGCAAGCGCAACTTGTCTTGATATAGATGACTTACCACTTCCGGGCATTCCAACTGTCACCAGATTAAGCTGTTCTCTAAGAAGCCTCTCCATGACAGATGCTGCGAGCGAATAATCCGGCTCCATATCTCTGCCTTCCCAGATGTCTCTTGCATATATGCCCTGCCATATGAGCATTCCGAGCCCGCCAATAGTTTTTACCCCTGCTAATTCTGCATCCTGCATAAACTTAGTTCTATGAGGATTGTATATGAGATCAACTGCCATCTCAGTTTGCTTTAGGCATTCCCAGTTTATATCATAAGTATCTAGCGGAGACTTGCCATTATCTGGGAACATACCAACCGGTGTAGCATTGATTATAATCTCAGCATCTCGCCAATCGCTATCTTCATAATTATATATTTTACTTAGCTTTTGCGAGTTATCAATCTTCTCTACCTGTACTAAACTATCTGCTTTATCTCGGCTTCTAGAAACTCTTATAATTTCATCAGCGCCTAACTTTTTCATAGCATATACAGCAGATAAAGATGCTCCACCAGTTCCCAGTATCGCAACCTTTTTCCCTGTTACAGCCTCTGTTTTAAACAGCTTCATCAGGCCAAGATAATCAGTATTAAAGCCCTTGAGTTTTCCATCTGGCATCACCTTTACTGTATTTACAGCCTGTATAGCCAGGGCCTCTTCAGATAGCTCATCAAGATGTTCAATCGCGATTTCCTTATACGGATTAGTTATATTGAAACCGTAAAAGCCCGCCATATGCAGGACTTCTCCTAGCCTTGAACTATCTCGCAGTTCAATTAGTTTATATTCGTAGCCGCCTATTAATCCATGTAGCTTCTTTGACAAGCTGTGGCTTACACTGCCTCCAATCAGCCCATATTTCTTCTCTTCTATGAATACGCCTTGACCACTCGCCTGCTTCTCACCGAGCGCGGCAAGTAGCTTCATAAGGTCTGCTTCTACACTATTTCTCATAAGCAATCTCTCTGATATTCTTTGCTGTGCTTGCTATCTCATCAAACTGTTCTGGTGTAACTGCCTGTGCACCATCTGATAACGCATTCTGTGGCTCCTGATGAACCTCTATTATCAGTCCATCAGCACCTGCTGCTACAGCTGCTAGAGAGGCCGGCCTGACGAGCGAGGATCTCCCGGTCGAGTGGCTCGGGTCCGCAATCACTGGGAGATGCGTCAGTTCATGAAGTGCAGGGATAGCGTTTATATCCAGTGTATTTCTCGTATAGTTCTCAAAGCTTCTTATTCCACGCTCGCAGAGGATAACCTTGCTGTTGCCCTCTGCAAGTATATACTCTGCCGCAAGAAGAAAGTCTTCATAGGTCGAAGCATATCCTCGCTTCAGAAGAACCGCCTTATCTGTGCGTCCAACTGCTTTAAGCAGACTAAAATTCTGCATATTACGCGATCCAATCTGCAGGATATCTATGTCTCTGAACAGTTCTATATCCGTGGCATCCACAATCTCGCTAACAACAGGCATACCAGTGAGTTCCTTTACCTTGACTAGAATCTCTATGCCCTCTTTACCAATACCCTGAAAATCATACGGTGAGGTTCTAGGCTTAAATGCGCCTCCTCGAAGAATGCTCGCCCCAGATGCTTTGACTTTCTGTGCAAGCTCAAAAAGCGCAGTCTCCGATTCAACTGCACAAGGTCCCGCGATAAGCGTCAACCCCTCTCCGATATTGACGTCCCCGACTCTTATTATGGTATTCTCAGGGTGATTCTCCCTGCTTGCCAATTTAAATGGAATATTTGTAATGTAATTCTCCATCGTACCGCCTGATACATTCTATATATAAAAAATGGAAATCTAAGCGACTTCCATTTCAGTTACCATATTACATCCACAAGCTTACGCATCCAAACCTGTCTCATCCACAGCTGGTTCCTCTGCTTCAGCGTCACTCTGAACCTCATCGCTCGTCTCTTCCTGCGCTGCCTCGGAAGCCACAGCAGCCTCACAGTTAATGTCTAGTTCAAAGTTTTCAAATGTTGGTGCCTCTTCATCGTGTTCATCGCTTCTCTTGTAAGTGATGAGCCCTTCTGCAATCTCGTTAGTCGCAAGGCTCACAGGTCTCTCTGCTTCAACATCTGTAAGAACCGGCTTGCCGTCAATGATATCTCTAGCTCTCTTTGCTGTCAGCACAACCAGTGTGTATCTGCTATCTGTTAGCTTGTTGAGCTCGTTAATTGCTGGATATAACATCATGATGAATTTCCTCCTAGATTTCCTTCTCGTATTCTCTAACGATTGGCATTATCTTGTTCGGTACACGTCTTCTCTCTGCCATAATTATAGCCTTGAGATCATACACTGCATCGTCAAGCTCATCGTTGACCACATAGTAGTCATACTCACCAATCAATTTTATCTCATTAATTGCCTCGTTAAATCTCTTATCGATTACTTCTTCAGTTTCGGTGCCTCGATCTATAATCCGCTGGCGAAGCGTTGTGAGGTCTGGTGGTAAAACGAACACAAGCACAGCTTGCTCCGGCATCTTCTTCTTTATCTGCAGTCCACCTTGAACATCAATCTCTAGTATGACGTCTCTGCCTCTTTCGAGCTGTTTAATGACCATGTCCTTAGGCGTTCCATAAATATTATCAAACACCCTCGCATACTCGAGCATCCCGCCATTAGCAATTTTCTCTTCGAACTCATCTACTGTAACGAAGTAATAGTCTTTACCGTCTATTTCACCTGGCCTTGGCGCCCTAGTTGTCATCGAAGTTGAAATCGAAATATCCACCGACTCAAGCAATTTCTTACAAATAGTGCCCTTGCCTGCACCCGACGGTCCCGATATAACAAAGAGTCTGCCGTCATTGTGACTCGACTTTCCCATCATTGTCTCCTGTACTGAATATTTGGCTAATATTATACCATAAAAACACTTATCGCTCTAGATGCCATAATATCTTTTCCGAGGTCGTTCCCTTTATTCGATATTCTGAACCTGCTCGCGGATTTTCTCTATCTCAGCTTTGAGCTCTAGCATCCATGATGTGATATCCATATCATTTGACTTGGATCCTATAGTATTAGCCTCTCTATTCATCTCCTGAACGAGGAAGTCAATCTTCTTGCCCACAGTCTCTTCATCGCCATTTATGAAAGTCCTGAGCTGGTCTATGTGACTGCCGAGCCTCACGATTTCTTCTGTTATATTCGCCTTATCTGCGAAAATAGCCGCCTCGAGCGCAAGTCTGTCCTCTGGAACCTCCACACTTCCGTCTAGAAGCTCGGTAATTCTCGCTTTTAGCTTCTCCTTATATTCCCTTTCAATCTTAGGCGCTCGCTCTGCTATAAGATTCTTGGTATTTTCAATGATATCAGCTCTTTTGAGTATATCTAGAGCCAATTTTTCTCCCTCAACCGTTCTCATCGCGCTAATGCCTTCAAGAGCTTCCTTGAGAGCCGCCATCAACTCTCTTGTAAATTCCTCTTCATCATCTGCAGCAGGTACGGTGGTCAGCAC